>JBMFMY010000034.1:0-9149 GCA_049970435.1 Candidatus Methanomethylicaceae archaeon | reverse complement strand
AAACGCTCCCAAAGCGCTGTGAGGGAGTAACTAAAGAAAAGTGGAAGCCCCGTCCGTTAGGGCGGGGAGGAGGTCACAGCAATACAATTCGCACTGCCCTCAAAAATATGGTGAAGCAGGCAGGCTCCAGCAGGTTAATACGAAGCCCATAGATGAAGTCGCATAGGAGCAGAACAGCTTCTCGAGGGGAGTGGGTATACAGTTACACGCGAAGAACCCTCAGAGGAGAGCAAAGAGGCTCAGAGATACAAAAGGAGGCAGAGGGGCGCATCAAAGGCACCATTCATAAACTAAACCGAAAATGTAAGAACAACGGCTCATCGTTCGTTTTTGAGAGGTTCTACCTCAAGAAAACACCAAAATTAAAAACTGATAATTTGCGCTACGCAATTAAAAAAGTAGTTACGGATTCAGCTGAGCTGTTTCATCAGATCCTTTGCCTCCTTGTTGCCCTCAAAGTATTCTCTAACAGGCGCAAACATCCTTGCAAGTTCCTTTGAAACAGCGTTCTTGAGATCCAATGGGTGTATCTTGCCATGTGAATACTCCGTAAGAAGCCCTTGGGCCGACTCGATTGTTAGATCTCCTCCATATTTCGCCTCCCTCTTTATAACAAACCCCTCACTTCTATCCAGTATTATGTACTTTGCTATGTCTAGCACAGGGTTGCCCTCAATCACCATTGGCGGGCAGTAAGCCCTGTTTATCTTGGACTTTATCGCTTCAGGCGCATCGTGTATAAAAATACACGTCTCTGGCTTAGATTTGCTCATCTTTTGTTCAATTATTGCCTCTTCTGTCAATTGTCCTTCCATCCTACCTCTACCTTGTAGCCCTGGCAATAGGGGTGTGTGTACGGCAATTGGCTTTTTATACGAGTATACCTCTGCTACTTCGCGCGCCAGAACATGAGCTCTTCTTTGGTCCATTCCGCCAAGGCAGATATCAAGATCCAAGAAGAAGATATCTTCCACCTGCATGCATGGGTAAATGAGCTTTGAAAAGTCAACGACGGACTCATCCTCTCTTCTCCCCATTATAGTTACTGCTCTTTTAATTCTTGACAGTGAGAGGCTCTTTGCGATCTTCAAGAGCCCTTCCCAATACTCTTTCTTGTCAACCATCTCATCAGCTTTTATAATTCTCAGATTATTCACATCAACTCCTAATGCCCTAAGACAATGCTCAATATACTTTGCGCACGCGTTTATCTTACCAACGTCCCCTCCAAACTTGTCGTTTATCCATGCATGCCAAGTCGCCTCTAAAAGCGTCATCCTGACGCCAACGTCCATCAAATCCTTAAGCTTGTTTACCCATATTACCCATCCAATGTGAAACAAACCAGACGGCTCAACTCCGATGTAACCTTTAGGTGAGGAATTTGACTCGAATAACTTCTGTAGATCACTTCTTGTAATCACTTCTTGGGCGTTTTTTGCTACTTTCTCCACTTTCGACAACGTGTCCATTGTTGGATATCCTCCTTCATTGAGCAGGCTGTCGTGTCTCCCGATGCTAACACCCAACCTCATCGTAGGACGTTTCATCCGGCTCAGGTGGGCTCTCTCTCACCGGGATCTATCCGACAGCCTGCCCATGAATTTAATGAAAACCTGCTTATTTAACTATTGAGCCATAGGGCTGTCGCAGGTGTGGGTTAGGTCATGTTCATAGCTGAGCTACGCTCGACTCACTTGACCCCTTCGACCCGCCTTATCGCCCTATGGCGCTCGGCTCCCACCTCATCGCAATCTTATATTTGCCACAACCTAAAGATAAGCTTTGCAACAAGACTTTCAGGCATCTGATACAACAAAAATTACTATCTGGACTTATGTTTTAGGTATTCGTAAAGAGGATAAGTCGCACTCGAAGGCTCCGACAGGGGATTCGAGATTGAAGTTTACGAGTACTTGGGGGGAGATCTCCCCGACCACGCCTATTTCAATACCTTCGAGGATCATTCTTGCTGCACGTCCTTCCAGGAATGGATGTCCACTGTATGGCTCAAATCTTATCGGTTTTGACAAGTTCACAAACAAAGATGCTACCACTGCCTGAATGTCCTCGTAGCTCACCTTATGATCTGCGATAGCCGCTGCTAAGTGTGTTGAGACTTTTGCAAACCCTTCATTGACGAAGACCACATCACCACACTCAAATATTCGCTGTGGATATGGGTGGTGGATATTTTGACTCAAAAATTGTAAAAGTTTAGGCAAGATACAATCTCTGAGAGTTGCGAATTCTGATGATACGGGATTAGTCAACTCAACCAGTTCTCTTTTACTCATGAGGGTCTTCTCTTCCAGTACCGACTTGTTACTAAGTAAATACGTGATTACCTCTTGAAATCCCATACCGATCATCAAATCTCTTATTCTTTTCTTGAGCCTGCTCCCTTCAATAGGCCTTCCTATAGTTGCGACTTGTGGCGCTTCTGGCTTTAAATTGTTTAGACCAATGGCGATTACAATGTCTTCTACCAAGTCGACTTCGTGGAGTATGTCTGCTCTGTACGGCGGTGACCAAACTTCAAGCCTCTCCTCATCCCTCACTTCGACCTCATGTCCCATCTTGTTCAGAAGCTTCAAGATCTCTTTTGTCTCTAGGTCCAAACCTGAGATTTTCTTAATTGTTGAAAGACTAAGATTGGTATGGATTCCTTCGAGTTTTGGAGTCTTGTCTTTCCTTCCTTCGTAATGTATCTCAACTTCTTCTATAGTGCCGCCCCTTTCAACTAAAGAAGTAACCAAAACGTTCAAACAGAGGTTTATGGTCCGCTCATCCGTCCCTGTAACATCTATTACCAGATTTTTTGTATTTTGGGTCACCTTGGTGTCCTCGCTATTAATTATCGGAGGCATCGATAGGACCTTTCCCTTAGAATCGCTGAGCAAAGGATACCTCTTCATTCCTTGCAATATCCAAGAGTACTCCACTCCCTTCTGGGTTCTTTTCAAGATCTCGAAGCCGTCCATGATTTCATTGTAACCGAGGGGCACAAAACTTATCTCACTTGGTGGCAGCGCTGCATACACAAGCGGAGGCGATACTTTGTCCATATCGTATATGCCAATGGATCCTTTCCTCCTGTTAGAACAGTATGTGCCATGCAACTTTTCTTGAAGTTGCATAATCTGGATAAGCGCCTCTTCATCAAGAGTCACACCACGCACAACTGCAGAGACTATATAGGGTCTCACATCAGCTGTGGAGGGATCAACCCGAATCTTAACCTCCTCGGATCCTCGATAACGCTCAATCCTAAATCTTGATCCACCATGGTAAAGTCTTATCCCTCGAGCTATCCCTTCGCAACTGAAAAAATCAGGCCTATCTGGTGTGACCTCAAGTGTTATCTTATCGCCTGCAATCTGCTCAGGCTCACATTTTAAGGCTGATAGGGTCTCAATGAGTTTTTCATCTTCAAGATCAAGCCCAATCAACCTTCTTAGATCCTTTATATCGATATTAATTGTGGGCATCCTTAAACCCACCCCTTGCTTCTCAACATCTCCAAATTTGATGTATGTAGCTCGCGGATATCGTCAACCCCAAGTCTGATCATCGCTAAGCGGTCAATACCAAAAGCCCATGCTATCACAGGGAAATCTATGCCCAGTGGTCTTGTGACCTCTGGTCTGAATAACCCTGAACCCAAACACTCTATCCAACCAAGCGTCGGGTGCCTAACATATGCCTCTATACTGGGCTCTGTGAAAGGGAAATAGCTGGGTTTGAATTTTATCTCCTTAAAACCTAACTGATTTGCGAATTCGTTGAGTATCCCCAAAAGATGTTTCACATTTATATCATGATCTCCCATTATTCCGTCAAGCTGACAGAACTCGACCATATGTTTAGAGTCGATAACATCCGGCCTAAACACCTTTGAGAGACAAAAAGCTTTCACGGGAGGGGTCTTATGTTGAGAGAGATATCTAACCGATACTGAAGTTGTCTGACTTCTAAGGATTGGGCGACTTGCTATCTCCCTCTTCCAAATGTACCCCCATCCTCTAGATCCAGTATCTCCCCCATTCTCATGAACTGCCTTCACCCTCAATATTAAGTCTTCTGGGGCATCAATATGATGCACTACCCCTTTTACTTGGAAACTATCGTGTATGGCACGTGCGGGATGATCCTGAGCTTGGAAGAGTGCATCAAAATTCCAAAACTCGCTCTCCACGTAAGGTCCAGACGCCTCCTCAAAGCCCATCGCAAAAAGTATCTCTTTGACCTCCTCCAAGAACTCAATGTATGGGTGCTTTTTGCCAATTATTATCGAAGGGGGTGATGCTGCAACGTCGTAGGGTGGTAGCCTTATATGGCGCCATTTTCCTGTCTTGATTAGATCAGAAGTCAACACCCTACACGTTTCTGACTCTTGGACGGGCGGCTCTTTTATCAATTCCACCACAAGGGTCTTTGAGGATCTTAAAGAGACCAACCCCCTCCTCTCCAGTTCCTTGATCTTTTCCAACTCTTCCAAAGTTAATGATCTCCGCTCAGGTCTCTCAGAGACCTTCTTGATCAATTCTTCCAAATCTGACGTAACCTTTTTCTTGAGTAAGACTTTCGGAGCCCCACATCTTCTATCTATTTCTAATGCTCCAACTCTCTTTCCCCACCCCAAAGCCCCTGAGAGCTCCCTCTCATCAAAAGTTTTCTTAAGCTCCTCAAGCTCAACTCCTCCCTGTCTATCGCTCAAAATCTTACATAGTCGAGTCTCAGGCAACCCCTCCACTGCACACCTTTTACCTTCATTAGTAAGCTCATACCATTCCTTTACTACCTCTTTTGTATTTACGTAACCCTTGTCCTTCAAGAGTGATGATAGGGAGAAGATAGAGGATGCCGGCTCATTGAGATCCGCTGCCAAAGATGCTGCATCTGCCTTTCCGCCCAACTTCTTTAAAGATTTGAGCAAACGGATCTCCGAGTAGCTTAAAGACATTGCACAACCTCCGCTCAAGCCTGATGTTTTATAACATTTCCCTTTTCATCTATTTCTTTATTTCTTATCCTTGTCGATGAGACTGGCTTGCCATTCGCTGCTATAACATAATCCACAATGTAAACACTCATTCTGCCCATTCCCTTTTTCTCTCTTATTTTGTTTGCCTCCTCTGCACGGGTGGCAGTCTCCTCTGTGACAATTATCCCCTCAATCTCTGGATCTAATATAGTTGGACCGTAAGGGTCTTCCAGTACTATAATTCTTGTTCTATCCAAAAGTCCCATTCTATTTAGAAAATCCTTCACTCTAGAGAGTCTTGTCTCCAGGTCTTGGTCATGTGTTTTACCATTCCTTTCTAGAAATTCGTCAGAGGTAACCCCTAAAACCACAAGCTCGCCCTTCTCAAAAGCTGTTAAGATTAGTCGCTCGTGTCCAACATGGAAATGGTCAAAGGTTCCGCCAACGGCCACGAGCCTATGTTCCGGCATTTCTTCTAATCCTTCTTTATTGGAATGGCATATATAGCGCGTATGTATGAAGTACCTGAACACTTCTTGCAGGGACCAACTTCCTTAAAAACATAATCTCCCTCTAAAAATGGTCTCTCCTCTCTTATGTCGCACCCCTTACATCCTACCACTGTGATTACGTTCTCAGTAGCTACCTCTGCCTTCTGCAGGGAGCGCCCACCAATGAAATATACCCCCCAAGATGCTGCAAGTAGTGCCAATCCTGCCATCATCAGGATATTGCTGTAGGGTGATAGGTTGTCCACTATAGTGGCAAGTACAAACAAAACAAAAGCTCCCAAAGTCAAAAGTATTGAAATTATTGCGATTTTTGGTTGTTTGTTCTTCTGCATCGCCATCTTCAACACCATCGCCTATTTTCTTACTGACCTATTCCTATAGTATTCCCGATACCTGCTATTATCACTGTGTCTCCTTCCTTAGTCCTTTCCAAGATTGCCTTTTTTATCTTTTCTATTATTACGTCCGAGGCCTCTGCTATCTCCTTTTTCATCGTAGTCAAAGCCTCCTCCAGATCCATTTTGCAGACAATCGCATCAAGGGGTATCTTGTACTTCGTCGCTACTTCCTCGATCTTGTACTTCTCGGGACCAGGATCACCTATGGCAGCTCCGACCCCCTCAACTACCTCTCCAGAGTTCTCACCCTCCAATTTGGACGAAGCGTCCACCATGAATATTCTAGCAACCTTTCCTCCCATCTCTTCAACGAGCCTCTTTACAGCCTCTCCTGGTTTCCCTAGCAGACCTCCAGGACCCTCCGCCTTCAAAACATAGGCCTTCCTGTTTGAGATATCCAGCTCTGAGCATACAATATCTTCTGCTATAATCCTCTTCGGGAGTCCGTACATCAATTTCGAGGCCACCAGTGGGCCGAGCCCATCACCAATAGGTTTGCCTACCGAGAAAGTCTTCTGCGCATTGAAGTAGGCTTCCGCCATCTTCATTATCAGTGGCAACTGCATGTCCAACTGAACAAATATCATTAAGCTTTTGGTTTTTTTACCCAGTATTAGGTAATGTCTTACAACCTTGAATATGAAGTTCAAAGCCATTGCTGCCTCCAGTATGTCCTCAGTGTTAGCTGCTTCTGCCTTGCTGGCCTTTGGGGCAATCTCGGCTACAAAAGCCTTGAATCTATCTCTTCGGTTGTCCAATAGATGTTCTAACCTATTCAACACGCCAAAAGGATCCCTGTCTACTGGATCTATAGTAAAGAATTCCAAAAATTCTGTGACTTTAGATCGAATATCAGCATCCTCCTTTGCAAACTTCTGCACACTCTTCAAGGCCTCTTCTCGGCTCTTCTCTGCAAGCATCTGCAATTTCATTGTTGCCTTCTCAACATTTCTTTGGTAGGTCCATATCTGAAGTCTCTGGTTGAAGAGCAGTATCATGGCGAAGAAGAACACTACCCACAGGATATTCAGGATGATCGATGATAGATCGTCTCCAGCAGAAAATAGCCACTGCCCAACTGGTATGACCATACTCACCACAACAATGTTCAAGAGAATAGACATGTGAGATATATTTATTTCTAATTTCTATTTTCCTAATTTCTTTCTCTCTGTCTTCACCATCTCTCATCAGATTAAAGATAAAAGTGGCCGCCAGCTTCTGCGGCTTCCCGGACCCTCTCGGCATCCAGTACAACCGCAGACGTTTGATGGTTTAACTACCGTGTTCGGGATGGGAACGGGTGGGACCCATCAACTATGGCCGGCGTGCCAGAATATAAGAAAAAATATTGGTTTTTAAAGTTTACTATTCTACTGTTCCATGACGATCATGGTCATCGTCGAGCGAACCTTGTCCAATTGCCTTATCTTCTTTGTGACTGTCTCCCTTAGCTTCTCTAGCGTCTCCGACTCGAGCATCACAATGATATCATAGACACCATAGACCATATACGCCTGCTTAACTTCCGGCACTTTTTTAATATTCTCTAGAACTTCTTTGTCGGTTCCTGCCTCTACATTTACCAATACAAAAGCAAGCGGCATTTTGCCACCCAATTTATGAGATCGTCGATTAAACTTATAACTTCTTTGGAAGAACTCTTGTCAATTGTTGAAGATGACGACAATTTGGTGGGGCTGGAGGGACTTGAACCCCCGACATGCGGGTAGCCCCGCTCTAGCAGCTCCAGAAGACAATCATCCCACATGGGGTCAAATTCTAGTGCTAGACCTCTGGAGCCCTTGACGAGGCGAAGGTATCCTCCTTTCGCCCTGCCGTCATACCGTGCTAGACCACAGCCCCACCGAAATGAGATGGTTGTTCCCGCATTATATAAATTTTTAGAAGATTTCTAAATGGAATATTGAATAATGAGAAGCCCCAGGCGGGGTTTGAACCCGCGACCACCGCCTCTTTGGAATTTTTACCAAGGCGGTGCTCTACCAGGCTGAGCCACTGGGGCTTGTGGTTAATCTCCTCGTGAGATGGTTAATTAATTTTTTTATGCTTTCAATGTCAGGAGCCCACATTTGGTCTTCCATAAATTTCTATCGGGTTTCTTTTATATGGTAGTGGTTATATATTATATTATATAGGGTGAGGAGATGGCAAAAACGCTAAGGGACGAATTCCCGAGCGTTATTGATATTTCCTATCAAGAATATCTTAAGCATAAACACATCTCGGATATAATGACGAGAGATCCAATTTTCATTGATGGCGGGGCTACGATGTTGGACGCTGCCAAATTAATGGGCGAAAAGCACATCGGAAGCCTATTAGTTAAGGGGACGGACAGACCTGCAGGCATCGTAACTGAGCGAGACCTGCTAACCCGTGTCATAGCCGCAGAAAGGAATCCAAGAGAAGTTAGAGTATATGAAGTCCTCTCTCCGAGGCTAATAACCATAAAGCCCCAAGCAACAGTCAAAGAGGGCGCAAGAACCATGATCAAGGAAAAAGGACGACTTGTGGTCACTGAGGGCAGAAGGGTAGTTGGCATCGTAACTGCATCTGACTTGATAAAAGCCTTGCCCGACGCCCCTGAAACATCTGTGCCAGTCCAAAAATTCATGACAAAGCGGGTGGAGTGTGTAGATCTCAACGCGAAGGTCTGGGACGTTGCTAAGAAGATGGGCAGAGAGAGAATCGGATCTGTAATTGTGAATAAGGAGGGGCAGTCATGGGGGATATTCACAGAGAGGGACCTTCTGAGCAAGGTCATTTATAACGAAGCGGATCTACAAGACCCTGTCTCTCGATACACATCGGCGCCTTTGGTGAAGATCTCTCCAGATTACACTATCCACAAGGCAGCGATGACAATGGCGACCAAACACATCCGAAGGTTGCCTGTATTCAAAGATGAACAACTAGTTGGCATAATAACTGCAAGAGATCTCGTGGAAGCATATGCTCTATAATTTTTATATATCTCCATAATAGCACTTTTTTGCCTTTGTAACGACTTAATGAATTCGTAATTTTTCTACTATCAATTCGTCCTATTTATCCTGAAATGAACTTGCTCTTCTTCAACCAGAAGGTAAATCAAAGTGAATATTGGTAACTGACCAACTCCAATTTTCTGCCCCACGGCGCATCAACAATGTATTCCTTCAATTTCTCGAAGCCATTCTTTTCGTAAAATCTTCTCGCATGGACTTCTTCCTTGCCAGCATTTACGAC
>JBMFMY010000033.1:0-9159 GCA_049970435.1 Candidatus Methanomethylicaceae archaeon | reverse complement strand
AAAAACATGTTCAGCCTGCACAGCTTAACGGGAAGGAGAATAACGCAGAACGCAAAGAGAAGCGACTTCAAAATCCTGACGCGCACAGCGTTTAGAACCCAATTCCTCTCCACGACCACGACTAAAGTCGGGGGTCTCCTTGGGTGATTCTGATGAGTAGCTACCTTTATTAGAAAAACATCTTCTCTCTCCTGCTCGGTGGTTTGCTTGCCCATTGTCGAGGTTCGTTCCCTCTCTTACTCTTACTCTGGATCCTCTAGACCGAACCTCATCAATATCAACCTCTCCGTGGAAGAGGGGGAATTCATACTTCTCACAGGTCCAAGTGGGTGCGGCAAGACGACCCTTTGCAGGTGCCTCAATGGGCTTATACCCAACTCATACGGAGGAGAATTTTCAGGTCAGGTCATAGTGGATGGTCTCATCACAACTGAGCACCCCGTTTATGAGATAGCCCAACACGTCGGACTGGTATTCCAAAATCCCGAAAACGAACTTTTCTGCACATCAGTGGAACGCGAGGTCGCTTTTGGTCCCGAGAACCTTGCGCTCCCAAGAGAGGAGATTCGGAAGAGGGTCGAGGAGTCGTTGGCGATGGTGGGGATATCACACCTCCGAGAGAAATCCCCTGAAGAACTCTCTGGTGGGGAACAACAAAAGGTTGCGATAGCTGCTTTGCTTGCAATGAAGCCCAAGATACTCGTCTTGGATGAGCCCACAGCAAACCTGGATCCAGTGAGCGCACAGTCGGTTTTAAACACACTTCTTAGGCTGAACGAGGAGTCCGGCGTCACTATGATACTGGTTGAGCACAGGCTTGAAATGGTCGCACACATGGCTGACAGATGCGCAATCCTGAACGAGGGGCGACTAGCTCTCATTGGGAGGCCCGAGGAGGTCTTGTACTCAGACGAAGCAGAGGCAATAGGAATAGGAATTCCTAAGGTGATTCAAGTGGCGAAAAATCTAGGAATAAACAAATCTAAAGGAAAAAAACCTCTAACCTCATGGTCCTTGGCTGACACCTTAAGGATGTGGAGAAAGTGATAGTCTTCGAAGATGTCTCCTACTCATACTCCTCTGGTCGTTACGCTATCGAGCACATCGATCTCTCAATAGGCAAAGGGGAGATGGTGGCGATCCTCGGAGAGAACGGTGCCGGCAAGACCACCCTAATAAAGCATATGAATGGGCTCCTTAAGCCCCAGCGCGGCACTGTTATCATTTCTGGCATGAATACCAAAGAAACAACTGTGGCAAGTCTAGCAAGACATGTTGGGCTAGTCTTTCAAAACCCTGATCATCAACTATTTGCCGAGACTGTTGAGAAGGAGCTTATGTTCGCCCTTATAAACTTCAACTTCCCCGAGGAAGAGATCTCGAGGAGGGTGGAATGGGCCCTAAAGGAGTTTGGTTTGCTTGAATACAAAGATCGCTCCCCGTTCCTTCTGAGCGGGGGCGAACGGAAGAGGCTCGCACTTGCCTCAGTCCTATGCTACGACCCTTCAATCGTCATACTGGACGAACCCACAACAGGTCAGGACCAGCGCCAGAAACTCCACTTAGTCTCACTACTCAAAAAACTGAACAGCGAAGGCAAAACAGTCGTCGTTGTCACCCACGATATCGAATTCGCCGCTGACTTCATACCCCGCTCGATCATAATGTCCAAGGGCAGAATCATCGCCGATGGAGACTCTGAGGAGATCTTAACCAACAGGGAGTTACTCATGAGCGCCTCCCTTCTCCCCCCACAACTGGTGGAACTCTCTTGGGACCTAGCCCTGAACCCACCAACCATTCACTTCGACGAGGTCGTCTCGGCGGTTAGAAAGCTATTGGAGGAGAGAAGCGCATGAAGGCCTTCAGCTTTGAATACAAGCGGGGAACCTCGATAATCCACATTTTGGACCCACGGTCAAAGTTCGTATACACCCTACTCTTCACAGTTTTGACAGTCTACTTTGTAAATCCGTTGGTCCTTCTCCTTGTGTTCCTCTCATCAGTGCCAATTGTCACAGTAGCTGGCGTTGGCAGAAAATGGCTCAAGTCCATAAGAGGGTCTGTCTTTTTCATAGGTTTCATATTTGTATTCAATCTAATTGGCGTCTTTTGGACCACTGGATCTGTCCAAGATGCCATAATCATGTCAATATCGATGTCTTTTAGGTTTATGGCCCTGATCTCTATCTTTTCAGTGTTCTTCTTGACAACCTCCCCAGAAGACCTTACCCAGTCGATGGTTCAGCTCAAAATCCCCTATGACTACGCCCTGACCTTCAACATGGCGATGCGGTTCGTCCCAACACTGAGCAGGGAAGCCCAGATCATTATGGACGCTCAAAGATCCCGTGGTCTCGAATTGGAGAAAGGCAACATCTTCCAAAGGGTTAGAAACTACATACCCGTTCTTATCCCCCTGATAATAAGCTCCTTCAGGAGAGCTGAACTAGTTGCAGACGCGATGGAGTCAAGGGCTTTTGGCGCCACAAAAAAGCGCACCTCGCTGTACGTCCTCAAAATGGGGCGAAGGGATTTTCTCTTCATTTCATGTTCGATCCTCGCTTTTCTGGCCGTACTTTCACTAAAAATACTCCTCGGCATTCAATAACCTTAAATCTTTAAACTGCCCCTCTCAATCACGGTAAATATGTCGTCAAGACCAAGCTTCGTCAAACAATTCATGCGGGAGATGGCGCAATACGTCCTGTACGCCTCACAGATAGTCAACGACGATGATATCGAGAAGTTGATTCAGATTCTTATTGAGGCCATGCAAAGCAACAAGAAGATCCTCGTCGTAGGAGCTGGCAGATCCGGTCTCGCTGGCAGAGCCTTTGCCATGCGCCTGATGCACCTAGGCTTCAACGTATACGTTTTTGGCGACGTCATCACTCCTGCCGTGGGAGAAGGAGATATAGTGATAGCGATTTCAGGGTCAGGGACTACCAAGATAATAGTGACCGCCGCCACAGCAGCCAAAGAGGTCCGAGCCAAGGTAGTTGCCATAACATCTCACCGAGACTCTCCGTTGGCAAAACTGGCAGATCACGTTATCACAATCCCTGGGAGAACCAAGCTCGCGACAGAGGCTGACTACACAATACGTCAAATACTTGGCGAGCATGAACCGCTAGCACCATTGGGCACACTCTTCGAGATAACCCTCAACATATTCCTTGACAGCCTAATAGCTGAACTCATGTACCGCCTTGGCAAGACCGAACAGGATTTGAAGAAACGACATGCTACCATAGAATAGCCCACGAAAATTTTAAAAGACCTAGAGTGTTTCGGCTTAAGCGAGGCGTGAAATTTGCCGAAGTACAAGCAAACTGAAGAGATCGTAAAACTGATGAGTAATAAGCTCAATGTGAGGAACATAGGGACTCTTGCCCATGTAGACCACGGCAAGACGACCCTATCTGACAGCTTATTGGCGGGTGCAGGTCTGATCTCTCAAAAGATCGCAGCCCAAGCACTTGCCCTTGATTATGTGGAGATAGAACAGTTGAGGCAGATGACAGTAAAGGCTGCAAACGTGAGCCTGCTCCACGAAAGAAACGGACAGAACTACGTAATCAACCTTGTAGACACCCCGGGACACGTCGACTTCACTGGTCACGTGACGCGCTCTCTCAGGGTCATGGATGGTGGAATCTGCGTTGTCGACAGCGTCGAGGGAGTGATGACCCAGACCGAGACTGTACTCAGACAGAGTATGGACGAGCGCGTCAGACCGTTGCTCTACATCAACAAGATAGACCGTTTAATCAAAGAGCTTCGTCTATCTCCCCAAGAGGTACAGGAACGCCTTCTTAAGATAATCCGAGACTTCAACTCACTCATAGAGTCCTATGCTGATCCCGAGTTCAAGGAAAAGTGGAAGGTCAATCCAAACAAAGGGCAGGTCGCTTTCGGCTCTGCTCTACACAAGTGGGGCTTCACACTCCCGATCATCGCCGCTAAGGGCATGAAGTTCTCAGACATAGTCGACGCGTACAACAAGGGTGACATAGAGCGCCTGCAGAAGGAGTTTCCATTACACGTTGCAATTCTCGACATGGTCGTGGATCACATTCCCAACCCTGTTGAGGCACAAAAATACAGGATCCCCAAGATATGGAAAGGCGACATCAACAGCCCAATAGGTCAAGCCATGCTCAACTGCGACGAGAACGGACCTCTAGTGATCTGCGTCAATAAGGTTATTGTCGATCCTCATGCTGGTCCTGTGGTTACTGGTAGAGTCTTCTCTGGCACAGTACACGAGGGCGAGATGCTCTATGGTCTCATGGCCAAGACTGAGGGGAGGGTCCAACAGGTAAGCCTCTATATGGGTCCTTACAGGGAGATCACCCCATCGATCTCGGCCGGAAACATCGTGGCTCTTCTTGGCTTGGAGAACATAAGGGCAGGAGAGACCTTAGTCAGGACTCCAGATAAAGACAAAATGTATCCGTTCGAGAAGATGAAGTACATAAGCGACCCTGTGGTCACCATGGCAATAGAGCCCAAATACAGCAGGGATCTTCCAAAACTCATCGATGCCCTCCACAAGATGGCGATCGAGGATCCAACACTCTCCATCAAAATCAATCAGGAGACGGGCGAGTATCTGATAGCGGGTATGGGCAGCCTTCACTTGGAGATCGCCCTGTGGGACCTTAATCAGAGAACCGGCGGAATCGAGATAACGACAACGCCACCAATAGTGGTCTACAGGGAGAGCTTAACAAAGGCCCTTGGACCTTTCGAGGGCAAATCTCCCAACAAACACAACAGGCTATATGTAACCGTGGAACCTCTGAATGAGAAGACCATGGAGCTCATACAACAAGGGGTCATTCATGAGGACATGGATCCACGCGAGAGAGCAAAAATCCTCCGCGAGCAGGCAGGTTGGGATACAGAAGTAGCGAGGGGCATATGGGCAATAGACAGCTACGTCAACGTTCTAGTCGACGCCACAAAGGGCCTTCAGTACATGCGAGAGATCAAGGATACTGTGATACAGGCATTCCGCCTAAACGTCGCTGAGGGTCCCTTGGCAAGAGAGCCCATAAGGGGTCTGCTTGTCAAGATAGTCGATGCCAACGTCCACGAAGACCCCGCTCACAGAGGTCCTGCCCAGATCATGCCTGCCATGAGAGACGCAATGTTCCAGGGATTCCTGAGCGCTAACCCGATACTGCTTGAACCCATTATGAAGCTCGACATGAAGGTTCCACAAGACTTCCTTGGTAGTGTAACTAGGATCATTGCTGGAAAACGTGGTAAGATCATCTCTCTAGAGCAGAGCGATCAGACGATGCATCTGGTGGCTGAAATACCAGTGGCCGAGACCTTTGATCTGTCCGACCAGCTCAGAAGCGCTACGGCTGGTAAAGCCTTCTGGGGAACTGAATTTGCGCGATGGTCACCAGTACCTTCTAGCATGCTCTCTGAAACGATACGAAAGATAAGGGAGAGGAAGGGACTCCCACCAGAGCCGCCGAAGCCTGAGGACTTCATGTCAATGTGATTTGTGCCTCATATCCCGCTGGTGGAGTAATAGATATAGGCACGAACACCGATTTTTACTTTAATGCGGTCGTGGTCTAGTCCGGTCTAGGATAAAGGCTTCCCAAGCCTTGGATCCCGGGTTCAAATCCCGGCGACCGCACCATCGAACCTTCTTTTATGTTAGAACATCCGCAACGATTATCTCTCACTCCGCGAAACATTCTCTTATGAAGACTTTTGAAAACTTAATAAAAGCGTTTGTTGGCGAGAGTCAAGCCAGAAACCGTTACACTTTCTACGCCAGCATAGCTCGAAAACAGGGATTTGAGCAGATCTCAGAGATCTTTGAGATAACCGCGATGAACGAAAAGGAACATGCCGAGACATTCTTTGAGCTAGCCCAAGGTCTCAAAGGCGATCTGCAGGAGATAAAAGTAGAGGTGCCTGCGCCTCTGGTCGTGGGGGACGTGGCAGAGAACCTCAGGTCAGCAATCGCTGGCGAGCACTATGAGAATAGCGAACTCTACCCGGAGTTTGAAAGGGTTGCGAGGGAGGAGGGCTACACTGAGATCGCCGATCGCATAAAAGCCATAATAGTCGCCGAAAAGCACCATGAGGAGAGGTACAGACAACTCTTGTCCTTAGTGGAGTCTGGGAAGTTTTTCAAGAGGGATGAGCCTATTGTTTGGATCTGCAGAAAATGCGGCTACGTACACTACGGCACGGCACCTCCTGCGAAGTGTCCATCCTGCCACCACGAGACTGCATTCTTCCAAAGAAAGTGCGAGGATTTCTGAAAGGAGGCGAGTTCGATGAAGATCCCTCAATACGTCAAAGATGCCTTAGAGGCTGCCAGGAAGGAGTTGCGTTTGGTCGTAGCCACCTCTTCAAAGGACTCGGTACCCAACGCTGCACCCATCGGAATTCTCCGCTTTCTAGACGATGAGACTGTCATTATTGTAGACAACTACTTCCTCAAGACAAGGCAGAATCTAGAGAGCAACCCTTATGTTGCCATCTCTGGATGGCACGTTGAGGAGAAGGAAGGATCTCTCTCGACGAAAGCCGGCTATCAGCTGAAGGGTAGAGCTATGATAGAGGACTCTGGAGATCTTTACGAGAGAGTTAAGGCTGAGATAAAGTCAAAACACCCTGACCTCCCAGTTAAGGCTATCGTGCTGATTAAGGTCGAGGAGATCTACGAATTGAAGTCTGGTCCTAATGCCGGAAAGAGGATCACCTAAACTCTCGCCCAACTACCTTTATCTTTCACGTTTCTCAATTTTTTTTAGTAAAAATTTTTAATCCACTGTAGACTTATCTATAATTATGCCTGTAGTTCATGTCTATGTATGGAGTGGCTTCTCGAACGATGCAAAGAAAAAAACTATCGCTGGAGTTACCAAAGTCTTCACAGAGATGGGCATACCCAAAGAGGCTGTCGAAGTTATAATACATGAGATTCCGAAAGAAAGCTGGGGTGTTGGAGGAGAACAGGCAAGCGAGAAGCTCAAAGGAACAGCCCCTCCATGACACCATGTAATACCACGATTTGCGAAGATAAGCAGACGACCCCTTTTTGATCTCATTAGTATTTACTATTTACATGCATCAAAGTTGCTCTCATGATTTTGAGCTTTTTTTGAAAGGACAATCTGGAAAAATTTATTAAAAGGTTATATTAACAATTAAAGGAGGCTATGTAAAATGGTGTCCGTAAAAGTAGACCCCGAGAAGTGCAACGGAGATGCTATCTGCATATCAGTATGTCCAACGAATGTCTTCGATCTTAAGGACAATAAGGCAGTAGCCACAAGGGAGCAGGACTGCATCCTCTGTATGGCATGCGTATCCCAGTGCCCGACACAGGCCATAACCGTAAAGGAATAAAGCTTGCTATTTTCATTTCATTTTTTCCTTACTTTTTTTATTAAAATCACACTTTTGTTTTATCAAACAACTCTCGCACTTTGGACCGATCGGCTTGCAGATAGACCTCCCAAAACTTACGAAAAGATCATTGACTTTTCTCCACAACTTCCTTGGGACGACATCTCTCAACCTCATTTCAGTCTCCTCAGGCGTCCTCGTTTTCACTAACCCTATCCTGTTGGCGATCCTGTGCACATGAGTGTCCACAGGTATAGCATCCATCCCATAACCGTAAACCAGGACGCAGTTCGCAGTCTTCCTGCCAACCGATGGAAGCGTCAGGAGATCTTCCATGCTGTCTGGGACCCTCCCCCCGTACCGATCTCTGATTATCTTGGCGACCTCAACTACCCTCCTACTCTTTGACCTGTAAAACCCCACGCCCCTTATGATCTCAGCCACCTCCTCTGGGCTCGCCTCAGCCAACTCGGTTGCCCCCTTGAACTTACTGAAGAGCCTCTTAACAGCCTCTTCAGTCTTCTCGTCTCTCGTCCTCTGCGAGAGTATCGTACCTATCAACACAACAAAAGGATCTCTGGAGTCCTCGCTCAGCCCTCTGAGGGCTGTCCTTTCTTCTCTGTTCAGCATTTTTTCTATTGCGGATATTATCTCCTCAACTTCCATTTGCCCACCAGCAAGCTTAATATCCAATACTGGGCAACTCTTATTTGTGATTCATAATGCCCGAGGACCTGTCAAAGAGATGGCAGCCGGAGGATAAAAAATCGATCGCTGATAAGATCAAAGAGCAAATCTCCCCGCTACCTTCCCTCAAGGAAAGGCTAGATCTGGCAAAGAGGCGCCTCTCCGAAGAGATCAACTCCCTCGAAAGGATATCCAAGAGACTGGAGGCGAAGGACAGAGCCCTCTATGAGGCTATTCTGAAAGCCTACGAGAACCACGAGACCGCAAAGGCGTCAGCATTGGCAGGGGAGCTCGCTGAACTCAGGAAAGTCGAGAGCAAGACTCAATACGGGAAGTACGCCCTCGAGAAGGCATACGCAAAGATAGAGATGGCTAGGGACTTTGGCGAGATTGTTTCCGCAATGGCCCCAGTCAACCAGATATTGAAGCATGTCAAAGGAACTCTCTCAGAGTTTTTGCCCGCATCTAGCTCTGCCATAGGCGAACTCTCCGCACTTATGAACGAAACGATGACCTCTTTTGCCAACATGCTGGGCGATTCCTCTTTCTTAACCTCAACGAGCGAAGAGGTAGACAAGATATTAAAGGAGGCGGCCGCGGTAGCCGAGAGCAGATTAAAAGAGATGCTACAGCAGCTTGGCGGGGAGGATCAAGGGCTAAAAGAATAAGTCGCCTGATCTGCTTATCGATTGAGCTTACTTTGAATCTCTGCTGGTGCGACCCTTCAGAATAAGCTTTTTGGGACTTAAAAAATACTCAAAAAAGCTATTCGAAAAAGCTACCTGAATAAACTTGCCCTATCCAGCAGTTTCAAAACAGATATATTTAAATATTAGTAATCTCTTTAATCTACTTGATGGAAGAAGAACTCTTACGTCCATCAGAGGTTGCCAGGAGGTTCGGAATCTCAGTTAAGACCCTCTGGAAATGGCAGAAGAAGGGGATCATCAAAGCAGTGAGGCTTCCTACTGGAAAGCTCAGATATCCCAAAACCGAGGTCGAAAAGCTATGGAAGCAGTTAAAGCAGTAATTTTTAAGCATAAATCCGAGCTGAAACCCCTGCTTCAAACCTTCAAC
>JBMFMY010000032.1:0-9187 GCA_049970435.1 Candidatus Methanomethylicaceae archaeon | reverse complement strand
TTGAGGACTCGGAGTTAGAAATAGGTACACACCACAGAATAGAAAGGCAACAGCCCGAGGTTTTCGAGCTCGAAGAGACGACGGTATGGTCGTTCCCAGAGAGGGGCAATTGGGCAACACATAGGGGAAACTACAGGGGCAACTGGCCTCCACAACTCCCAAGGAATATTATATTGAGGTATAGCAGACCAAGAGAACTTGTGCTGGACCAGATGTGCGGAGGAGGTACTACGCTCGTAGAATGTAAGTTGTTGGGCAGAAGGGCGATAGGTGTCGATATTAACTATGAGGCGCTGATGTTGAGCTGGGACAGATTGAACTTTGAGGATGATGGGCGGAAAGATGGTATGTGTCAGGCGGAGATCAGACTGTATCAAGGCGACGCCAGAAATCTAAACTTGATAGAAGATGAGAGTGTAGACCTGATAGCCACACATCCACCATATGCAAGCATAATAAAATATTCAAAGAGTGAAAGTTCAGAGGGGGATCTATCTAGAGTAACGATCGAAGGCTTTCTTGAAGGAATGAGGGAGATCGCAAAGGAGAGCTTCAGGGTTTTGAAGGCGGGCAGATATTGCGCCATTCTTGTTGGTGATACCAGAAAGCATAGGCACTACGTACCGTTGGCCTTCAGAGTTATGCAGGAGTTCATGGACGTTGGATTCATCCTGAAGGAGGACATTATAAAGCACCAATGGAAGCTCAAGAAAAGCGGGAAGAAGTGGAGAGGGCTGATCAAGACCGCTGAGGAATGTTGGGTGGAGAAGCCTGAAGGTAAAAAGTTCTGGACTGATTTCTTGCTAATATGCCATGAACACCTTTTCGTATTCAGAAAACCGAAGGAGAAAGAGAATTTGAAAGAGTTGAAATATAGCATGAAGTGGTGGTGACATTCTCCACGACTAAACTCGGGAGATTCTTGCATACGGTCGCTTCGACGCTCAAGAGTACATCCGTTTCAGCGTTCACCCCTTCTCGCCCAGCGACCACCTGCAAGGGCTTTGCCACCAGCCTGTTAACGCCACCTTCCTCGAAGGTAGCCTATGTTTAAGACGCGCTTCGCTGGAACCTCTCCTCGCCCATTTCAGTCTGGAGCCTTATCCCAGCCTTTTGACCGGAACACATCCGATGCATGGTATTCACCGAAATTATTTAAAATTTTGCCCATCATCCCACGGTTAAAACCATAGGCTTTTTCGGCACACATTTTGTAATCGATCGAGTTTGGTGGTGGGGCCGTCGGGATTTGAACCCGAGATCACAAGCGCCCCAGGCTTGCATCCTTGTCCAAGCTAGACTACGGCCCCTTCAGACGAATTTTTCAAATTCTTCTCACATCTGGCATCCTCTCCGCGGCTGAAGCCGGGGGCTTCCCACTTCATAAAACGGGCTTGCCATTCACCTTAAGGATGGTATAGGCCCGTCATCCGTGGGCATATTCACCCCCCCGTCCGGGGGCATAGCCCAGCCCTGAGAGGGCGAGCTTATTTATCACTATAGCAGAGTTCTTGTCCTTCTTTAATTTTATGCCGCATAAAGAGCGCCTGTGTTGCCTTTTGAAGAGATCTTTAGGAGCCCACGTGAGGCAGCTGTAGCCGAACTGTGTTGTCCTCCTTGGATCTACTGCCATTAACCATTTTCCTAGGATATCGGATTAGAATAGCCTTGTTGATGAATGCTCCGGAGCTTGCGTCCTGCAGACTCTTTGCCAGCTTGTGGTTCTTGAGCATGTTCTCCACTTGAAGCTTCTCCAGGGTTACGATGTCGGTTATCTTTTTGACACTCTCCGCGACTAAAGTCGGGAGGTTCTTGCTTCTAAGGTGATCATTGATTGGTTGTTCATCGCCCTTTTAGGCCCTCACTTCGTCCCGTCCCACCTTAGAAGCAAGGGCTGTGCCACCAGCCCGTTATCCCTACCACAAGAGGGGCTTGGGATTATGGCTCCATCACCTCTCGCCATGTTCAGCACTCCCATAGAATCTGCATTCATTGCCATGTCACATTTTCTACAATAGAACAGCCCTCTATGCCTCCTCCTCCCTTTAGAGTGACAGAATGGACATGTCTCGATGTTTTGTATTCGCTTTTTTCCTCTACTTTTATCTGTACTCTTCAGCCTTTTCATTATATCTTCTTATGATGTACTCAAAAGACAAGTTGTTTACCATGGCGTTTGATTTATGGTTGTGGTTGTTTTTCCTTATGCCCTTCAATCTTCCAGAACTATTTTTGAGATGCCAAGCTGACAGGAGTCTTCAACTATGCTCTTTATCATGGCATTTACAGCATACCTAAACTTTTTTGGCGGATTATGTATAGTTTCTTAAGCTTCCTTGACGTTTCAGCCCTTGTTTTTGGCTAGCCTGCTCTGCTCTTTCGATATCCGCCTAGTCCAGTACCACCAGCCTGACAAGATTGCCCTGCCAGAATAGGCTATGGGCTTCTTCAAGCCTTCAAACCACATAATCGCCAGGTTTACCACGCCCAGATCAATGTAGAGGGGCTTATTGCCTCTTAGCTGAGGCTTCTCGACTCTAACGGAGATAAAGCCCCTCCACACTCCATCAACATCGTCGTAGATTATCTCCAGCTTTCCCAGCCTGCCTTTCCACTTCAGCCTACCCTTATATTTTAGCTTGAGCCTTTTTGGAGGGTACAGATATTTACCGTCAATCCTGTGGCAGTCGTCTCTAACGATTATCCTGAGCTCCCTATTGCCGTTCTTTTTCCAGTACCTTGGCATAGAGGCTCTTGTTATGTTATCTGGAAGCCTTCCCTCAGCTTCGAGCCCCTTCAGTGCTAGGAAGCTCCTCCAAGCCTCGTTGTTCTTTTTTATTGTCCGCTGGGCTGTTACTGGGCCTGTGATTGGAGCATACTCCTCTTATAAATGCTTGGGATACAATTCAAATTTCTTATAGTGGATGTAGGCTCGCCTTCTCTCAAAGTTCACTTCTTTCCATAGCCTGGCGCAGTTATCCGCTAATTCCCTTAAGACTTAATTCCCTTCGACTATGAACGTGTTCGCTCTCTCCACGCTTCAATTAGCCTCTTGATCACATCGTCATAGGTCTCTCTTGGGTGGACCTTCAGCCGCTTAAGCTCCTCTATCGTATCCTTCTTTACCCTGATAGGCATCGACATGCTACATCATGCTACATTAGTAGCAACAAGTATATAAGTTTGACGGCGATTCGTCCACCCCTGAAGGTTGTGGGCTTTCTCGCCACAATCATAGTAATGAAAAGTATTGTTTTATAAGGACCTGAATCGTGAATCTGATAACGGTTCCTCTCTTGAGAACCTCCTCGAGAACATGTTTGGTGTACTCAGAGTCAGTAACTCTGACCCTCTACGCACTTCCTGTTATTCACCAGAATGGAAAATGATGGCGGGTTGTCCGTACTTATCACCTCCGGAGAAACTGTGCAGAAGTAGCTTCTTTTCTGCAGATGACACCTTCTCATGAAGGCCTCCCCATGAAATATCGACTGCAGAAACGGGTTTGAAAACACACTCGAATGTATGGCTGGTGAGTGTAAAAATTAAAAGAAAAAAAGCCCCTGCAGATAGCCACTGATCAGTGGATGAGTGAACGCTGGAACGGATGTTCTTTGAGTGTTGAATCGGCTGTTTGCAAGAACCTACTGGCTTCAGCCGTGGAGAGTGTCAATATTGGCTTTTTTTATAAAAAAAAGATTATATTGATGTTT
This sequence comes from Candidatus Methanomethylicaceae archaeon, assembly GCA_049970435.1. Lineage (GTDB taxonomy): Archaea > Thermoproteota > Methanomethylicia > Methanomethylicales > Methanomethylicaceae > JBMFMY01. Next base: position 5,474 of record JBMFMY010000032.1, on the reverse strand, counting down.
TTATGGCACCTTTGGAGCTGTGGCCTCACCTTTCGCCTCTTTGATCTCCGCGGCAGACTTAACCTCCGCTATTGAGTGGTATATGTACTGGTCTACTTTCTCGAAGTACTTCTCAACAATGTCAGGCGGCGCTGGCTTAGTGATGTAAGATACCACAAAGAACAGGATAAGTTCTATTGGTAACGCCAAAACTAGCGCAGGAACACCTCTTATTCCAGTAACAGCTTGCATGAAGGGCGGGTAGATGTATCCTACTGCGAGTACCGCAAACCCAACCAAATAAGAAGTCACAGCGCCTATCCAGGTAGCCCTCTTCCAGTACAATGAGAGGAGGAGGACGACGTTGAGCGCGAAGCCTGGAGACGCAAGTATGTTCAGAAAATCTACCAGCGGAACTGGACCGGGTAGGCCGATGCTCTTCCAGCCAAACGTTGCAAGCCACCCAAAGTATGCTGCAATTACTGTTATGACCGCTAAGAAGACCCTCGTGAGGAGGAGGCGGAGCCTCTCTGAGAGGTCTTTCTTAAAGGTACTTATAATGTCTACGGAGAAGAGGGAGCCTGCAGCAACTTGCATCGTGACTATTGTCGTCACAGCGGCGCAGAACGCACCCACATAGACAAATGCTCCCCACCATACCCCCCCAAGATTGGTAGCAAGCACCTGGACTACTTGGTCTGCCTTGAATGTTCCCAATGGTAGGTAATGGCCTATCGTAGCGCCCATGGTGTATGCCATCACCGTGAATATAACGCAAAAGAGTGCCATCTGCATCGGGGGGTATCTGCGTAGAACATTTGGATGCTTTGCTGTCATCGGAAGATACAGTAGGTGGATCCAGAGACAACCGGAGAACCCGGATAGTATATAACCAAGCGCGTAGGCGGTCCTCTCGATCCCTGTAAGCATTAGCGGTCCAAATGGGTCGGGGTTTGAGTAAACCCAAGGTGTGTTTGCGCTTACCGTCTGCACAGCAACTGACAGACCGCCTGGGACGGCCGCAACCGCTATAGCAAACGTCCCGAAGAATGCTATCAAGAACCATATGCCCATTAGGACGTTCCCCCAAGCGGCAGACCTCATCCCTCCCAAGAGTATCATTATCGTAGATATTATTACGCCATAAAAGAATCCAAATTCGAAAGGTGCTCCGATCAGGATGTTGAGCCCAAGGGCTATCGCAGCAGGTTGAAGGGCCATGTAAATTATTAAGAATACCAAGTTTACTGCTGAAAATAGTGGTGCGATCTTCTCGTTACCGAGCCTACTACAAAACAGAGTGATGGGGGTTATGTGTCCGTACAGCCTCGAGGCCGCCCACATCCTCAGACCGAATACGCCAAGGAGCAAAGCCTGAAATAGATGAATGAACATATACCAAGGCATGCATATGCCCATACCCTGAGCATAAGCCCATCCGGCCAACCCATAGAACGTCCACGCGCTCATTATAGTGAATGCACCTGTGAAGAAGTATACAACCCAACCTAGGCCGCCACCTGCAAGTATATAGTCGTGAGCAGTCTTCTTAGAGACTCTGTACGCAATTATGCCTATTGATATGAGGGCAAGTGAAATTATTGTAACAAGGGCAAGGATGACGGCACCCATTCCACTGTACCATGGCTCCATCTTACTACGCACCTCCAGCTGGTTTGCCTGTAACCGGACTCTTCGGCTTCCAGTACTTCAAGTATATAAGGTAGAGAACAGTTGCGATTGAGTACCATACTATACTGTACATCTGCCACCATGCTATCCATCCAAAGTAGAACCAATGTTCTACAGGGTTCGTGAAGGCGTAGTACTGCGCCCAGAATGTAGAAGCCGCAAGCCCTGCAACTACTATCCAAAAAAGGAACCGAAGTTTTCCAGACATATCAATATCACTCTTCCAAAAATGTTGGAAGGGGGGCTATATAAGAAAGAGCCAAATGTTTTCTTTTTCAAAAAAAAAAGAAGTCTTATTTTTTCTTAGAAGAGTTCGATTCCATTATATATATTAACATCTTTTTCTTACCAAAAAAGTGGGCTGTCTGGAAATTTATGGCGATGGTCTAACAAGCTCTCTCACCATTCTTTCTGGTAGCCATCTGCTTGCATTTCAGACAGCCCCCATAGAAATCGGGACGTGGAATGAAAATGATTGACTCGATGTCTTGTTGTGCCCTCGTCGTAGGAAAGGATGAAATCGGGGCGTTTGTTGCTTCTACCTTCTTCACGCCCATCATAGTTTATGCAGTAAAATCACTAGTGAGAGACTTGAGAAAAATTGGAGCTGGAAAAGAAGATTTTTTGCGCCTTGTAGCTCTCATGGTTTTGGGGAAGGGTACGATCTACAAGAATGAGTGTGTCCGCTTTTACAGCAAACAATCCATGCTCTGCGGTCTCTTTGCCGAACTGACTTATACCGCTGTCGGTGTGAGGGCACATATAACATATTTAAAGGAAAGGAACTGTTTTGCAGTGCAGATATACCACAAAGAACTTGCAGAAAGCCTATTCAAACTCTCACCAACATACTCCACGCGCTCCAACACGCCTCCCTATCCGACTGTGAGGTACCTTCATGATATGGATGGAGATCTTAAGATTTTTGCCCTTAGGCTTCTATTTTCCATTAATGGAACCGCTCTCCCAATTTTCCAAAAAACCAAAGATCTCTTTTATTTAAAACCGTATCTTGGAGTAGGATACCTATCGCCACATCCACTCCTTATGGAGTACAAATCCCTTTTGGAAGAGGCTGGAATGCGCTTTATTTTATTCCAAGACCTAAGGTATCCAGATAAGGGTTATTTAGCTACTTATTCATGGTCTACGGCAGAGCGGTTCGTAGAATTGGGCGGTTTTTTGGACGGAGTGTTGTTCCTGAGAGGTGCCTTTAAGGGTGTTGAGAAGAATGTCCTGCTATGGAGGTTGATTTCACTTCGCAGGAAAGGGAAGACAGTCTTTCCTTTAGAAGAAATAGATGATTTGAAGAGGAAATTATCACAAAAACCCTTATTTAGAATCGGTTTAAGAGGACTCTAATTCTCTCTTGCTCCAATTTTGGTAATTTCTCTGGTAAGTGGGGTCATATTATATTTCCTTTTTTGACTGAATTTTGTGAACTTCCCACGGCTGAAAGCCATGGGCTTCTTGCTTCTGCTATGAGACTTGCTGGGACCCATCTGCAGGTCTCGGCGATCCTCTCGAGTTCCTTCTTCCTTACAGGGTCAGCCTCTTTGGATGCCATCTCCACGCGAGCTTTGCGTACCTATGGGCGAGACAGATGATAGCATTAAAGGAGATGATGATAGCTTCTAAAAAGCACCTTTTTCTCAGTATCATCTCTGTTGAATAACTTCAAATTATTGAGCTCCGACTGGGCCTCTTTTATTATTTCTAGAAGACCACAATTCAGAACCTTAGGATAGTCAGGGACATTTAGGTGAAATCCTTGGTATAATCTCAATCCATTTCCAGCGAAAGTGCCACCTTGGATATGCCTATCTGTTGTAGGAGGTAGTCAAACTCCTGTCCGCATAAACTTAAATTCTTCATTAGTGTAGACATGCCCCACTCGGTACTCAACGCTTTTTCCGCGTCGGTAATCGAATATCTCTTTAATCTTGGGCCAGTCTTTCTGATCTACTGATATTACTCCTTGTTTCTCCAATTCATGTATGTCATCTTCGTTGAGTACGCTCTGAAAGAGATCTGGATCTATTCCCCAAGGTTTGCTCGAACAGTGTCCAACTATCCTTTCATTGTCATCGATCTAAATAGGCAAATTGTCTAGTACGTGAGCAAAAGCCTTTGCTTGTCTTATGATTTCGGGCTTTCCTTCTGTGCCTTTGTAGACCTCAGTTATTAGAAGGGCCTTCTCCACACAGAATATAAATCCGTATCTACGAATTTTGGACTTCATTTCTTGAATCCTTTTAAGTTCTCTCCCTTGCAATTCAACATCACGCATCTATTTTGTAACCTCCGCTCCAACAGGCTTAATATTTAAAAAGTATCTATTTTTTTGTTAACACGAATTACTATATATTATCAAGTGATAATTCAATAACAGTTTTTACTAGTAACTAAATTATATTTTCGGTTTCAATTTATCAAGTTTAACGGGGATCTTTTACCAACATTAAAATTTAAGTCTATTTATTATGATTTGAGCAAACAGTTTTAATTTTCATTTTAAAATAGCGATTTTTGCCGAGAGTGAGCTCTAAGACCATCATGTATCAGATATTACAGATCACTCATCCAACGTGAATATTGTGTTCATTATGAGCTACCCACGGCTGAAGCCTGTGGGCTTCCTGCTCCAACGATGATTGCTGGTATCTCTAGCCATAGAGGTCCCATCTCGGCAGGAGTCTCAGGGATACCCCATCCCGCATTCATAACATATATAAGCAAATTAAATGTTCGCTCTCATCCCACCCGTGGGATTTCCCGCTCACAAGTGGTTAATTGTAAGTAAGTGACCTCCTCACCGCCCCAACGGATGGGCTTCCACTTTTCCTTCATTTTACTCTCACAGCGCTTTGGGAGCATTTTGTGGAAGCTTTTCATCTTTAAGGGGCGAGGTTCCTGCTCCATCCATATGGCTTGCCCTCATCGGCAGCCCTCTGGGCTGGGAAGAGGGTCAGCGTCAGACCTCATATCATCGGTTGTGTAAAGGCGCTTTAGGATCGTTGCATCTGTGAAAATACACCGTAAGAAGAGATTTATATATTTTGGCTCTCATCCCCCCTCTTACGAAGGAGCTTCCGCCGATGAAGTTAAATCTCTGGAAAAATATCTTAATTTTATGAAATATCTTGTTGTCTTTTACTCAATGGGCGGAGCTACAAAGCTGATCGCTCAGAAAATTGCAGAGAAGGTCAATGGTGATGTTGAAGAGATCAAGGATACAAAAAACAGAAAAGGCATCTTGGGATTTTTGCGTTCAGGATATGAGGGTGCCCGCAGAAAACTCACCGTGATAGCCGAGACGAGATACGACCCTTCTCAGTACGATGTTGTGATAATAGGAACCCCTGTCTGGGCAGGACATATGTCCTCCCCGACTAGAACATATATTGTAAACCAGAGAGGAAAGTTCAACAGAGTGGCATTCTTCTGCACGCTTTCTATGAAGGACGCTCCTAAGATATTCAAGGACATGAGTAAGGCTTGCCAGAAGGAGCCAGTGGCGACGGTGATGTTCAACCGCAAGGAGGTAATCAAAGGCGAATATGAAAGTAAACTGAACGAGTTTGTATCGAAACTTGAATCACTGACAGAAGGGATTCAAAAATCATCTTGAGCTAACATTCGGAAGCAAATCCTATTGAGGCACTCGGGTAGGATATTTTGTTTAAAATTGTTCACATGCGGTTGGTCTACGAATGTAGAGGGGATCAACATTGACATTCGTTGGTGTGTGAACTACCCCTCGCTATCGCAAGGGGCTTCCAGCGTTCGCCTGGGGCTTTACG
>JBMFMY010000031.1:0-9280 GCA_049970435.1 Candidatus Methanomethylicaceae archaeon | reverse complement strand
ACCAGCAGATGTGACTGGAGGCGTAAAGCCCCAGGCGAACGCTGGAAGCTCCCGGCTTTAGCCGTGGAGTAGCTCACTTTTTGATAGAAGTTTATCTTCCTGCTTTATAATGGAAAAGCAGAAGCTATGTCTGTGGAGGGCAGGACCTCCGTAACTCATCTTCAAAAACGGACTAAATCGAAATGGCTCATTTATTGAGCCCTCTACTGTTTGTGTTTAGGAATAGAGCGTAGTCACCGAAGTAGAAGCCCTCCCTTTAGAGTTGAAGATCACATTCTCTTAGCCACAATTAATGTACTAAAAAGCCACCAAGGATCGTTGAAATAATCCAAGCGAATAAGATCTAATGGTGGTACATATATGTTTTCTATTTTCCAAGCTGGAGATAATGCCTCGAAATATTCATTGATTGGTTTTATGGTATACTCTTGCTCAATTATAGTAATGAATCTTAGATTTTTTCCATCTCGTCTATAAAACTCTTTTCGAGTTTTAACTCTAGAGCTGGCAGGGTCATACTTCCACGTATGAAGTGAAAGTAAATCTTCACTAAATCTAAACCAATTCTGAATCGAAGGTGAAGAAATTAACGAATTAAGAAACCTTTCTTTCACAATATCAACTAATATTAGAATCCCGTTCTTTCTTATTTTCATACTCAATTTTTCAAAAAAAGCCCTCATTTCTTTATTTGTCTTCCAAGCAGGTGCCAACGCACAAATAACTGCATCAAATCCGCTTGGGGTTGCAGGATTTGAGCAGAATTCTATATAATCCCCTACAAAATATTCTGTATTGCTAGAAGCTCCTGTTTCCTTTGCAATTCTCTTTGCTTCTTCAATACACTTCTTGGAAAGATCTATTCCAGTTACCCAAAACCCACGGACAGCTAAACGATTTGATATTCTTCCTATCCCGCAGCCTAGATCTAGAATGCGCTCTACACGTCCATTCCCGCGTAATATCATTTCAATTAGATCAATATCTCGCTCTCCAGTCGAGTATTGAGTTTTTAATGTTTCGTACCACAAACTCTCTTCATATCCATATATACTTCCGTGACTATTGTTGGTCTTGACCATACAAATGGCACCTCACTTTTCCCCCATTGACTGAAAAAATCGAGGGTTTTTCCTTTTTACATGTAGAATTAGAATATTTGCACCTAGGATGGAAACTACAACCTGTTGGAGGAGAGGTCATGCTGGGGCTCTCCCCTGGTATCGGTATCAATCCTTTAGACGGCAAAGACATAAGCAAAGCTTGAGAATAAGGATGTCTTGGGGAATTGAAGAATTCTCTTTTATCACAAACTTCTACTACATCGCCACAATATAGCACACATATTCTATCTACTATTTCTTTAAGAAAATCAAGGTCATGTGATACAACAATCATTGAATCAAAAGCCTTTCTTGAAATATTAATGAGATCAATCACCAGTTTTCTCATGCGTAAATCAAGACCTTTTGTTGGCTCGTCTATAAACAACACTTCGGAGTTTGCAGAAATCCCCATAGCAACCAAAACTCTTTGTAGCATGCCCCCACTCAAAAACTGCCTGTAATTTTTTGCTATTCTAGCAGGGTCACTAACTCCGAGTTTACTAAGAAGATCAACTGTCAAATTATATCCTTCATTTTTTGATTTACCAAAGTGCTCTATGGGGCGTTCCGAAATTTGAAGCCAGTTCTTTAAACATGGATTTAATGAACCGAAGCCCTGTGGAATCATTGAAAACTTTGTACCTAAGATTTTCTTAAACTCATTTTCTCTCATGTCAAGAAGATTCTGCCCTTTATAGACAATTTTTCCCTTCACTTTAGCATTTTCTGGGAGCAGTCTTAATGTTGATTGCAATAGAACTGTTTTTCCACTACCGGATTCTCCCATTATTCCGAGTACTTCCCCTCTGTAGACTTCGAGGTCTATTCCTCTAAGAGCATTAACTTTAAGTCCGCTCATCTCAAAAATAACTTCGAGCCCACGGTATTCCAATAAAACATGTGAGTTATCCATATCTCCAGCACCTCACACGCCTTCCATTATAAACTTCAACCTCTGGTGGCGGAGACCTGCGACATATTTCTAAACTCATATTGCACTCATCGAAAAATCTACAAGGACCGTATATATGGGATTCAAACTTTGGCGAAGCTCCCGCTAATAATGATTTTGTGTAGGGGTGAAGCGGATTTTTTAGTATTTCGTATGTAGAACCAGATTCTACTATTCTCCCATCAAACATAACAAAAATTCTTTCAGAAACTAGTTTTGCAATTTCTAGATCATGTGTTATGAAAATTATACTAATGCTTGACCCTGACTGTAACCCCAATAACATTCCGATAATCTTGGCTTGGATAGACGGATCAAGCATGGAGGTGGGCTCATCCGCTACTATAATCTCAGGTCTAAGTATAATCGCTCTAGCGATTACGGCACGCTGGAGCTCGCCCCCACTGAGGCTCTTAGGCTTTCTTCTGAGCTGATCCTTGCTTAACCCTACTCTTTCGCAGACCTCACTCACTTTTTTGAACTCATCTTCCTTAGATGAAGTTAAACCATGTATTCTAAGGGGTTCCGCAATGCTGTCGTAAAGGTACCATGTGGGATCTAGTGCAAGGTCAGGGCATTGTGGTATATATTGAACCTGCGTTCTGAAGAATCTTCTCTCAACTCCCCTCAACTCATTTATTGATTTACCTTTAAATCTGACTTTTCCAGAAGTTGGATTAATTAATCCACACAGAATCTTTGCCAGCGTAGTTTTCCCGCTACCCGACTCACCAACTATACACACCTTTTCGCCTTTGGAAATAGAAAGATTTACATGGTCGACGGCTACCTTCTTTTCTCTCATAAAAGAAGAGTAGTGTTTAGATACCTCCTCTGCACTTAAAACTATGTTTGACTGACTTAAATTCTCGGAACCTTTTATTTCATAAAAATTTTGGGATACTCTCAAATCGATTCCTCCAATGATTTTGCACTAATCCTGAGCCTTTGCTCTAACCCCATTCCCAATAAAATGAAACCAAGACTCGTTAAAGAGATTGAGATGCCTGGTGGAACGAAAGTCCACCAAGCTCCTTGCAAAAGTGCACCCCTTGTCATAGCGAAATGTAGTATTGTTCCCCAACTTGGATTTATTGGATCGCCAAGTCCTATGAAACTCAGGCCCGCCTCCAAAAGAATCGCATGTGAGATGCTGAGTATGAAACGTGCAAACACTATCCCTAACACGTTGGGAATTATGTGCCTGAACACAATGTAGCTTTTATTTGCACCTATTCCGACCAAGCTTTCTATAAACTGACTGGATCTGAGTTGCAAAGCACGCGCTCTAACCAACCTTGCTGTAGTTGGCCACCATAGTAGCCCAATAACTATAATGACATTCCAGAAAGATGGTGTTAAATATGCTGCTAAAACTATTATGAGTGGCAATGCTGGTATTACTATGAAAAGGTCTATTATTCCACTCATTAAATCGTCCGCAATACCCCCGCAAAATCCGGAAAAAGCGCCAATAATCATTCCGATAACAGTAGAAACTAAAGATCCTATTATGCCTATGGAAAGTGATGTTCTGCTTCCTTTAATTATTAATGTTAGAATATCGTCCCCCAAATCGTCAGTTCCCAAAGGATTGAACTGAGTAGGTGGAGAGTATGGGGATTTTGATCTTGGAAAAACAACCACCGTGCCTACTACAAATGATAAAATTAGCATTAATAATACGAGTGATATTAATAGTGCTCCTGCGACCTCCAAACAAGACGGTCTGCTTTCATTCATTATCTCCTCACCCTTATTCTAGGATCAATAAAATATGATGCGATATCTGCTAAGGCGTTAGCAAAAACAACAATCAAAGCGGTCATGGTAAAGGTTACTTGCAGTAAAGGGTAGTCTCTTTCCACAACCGCTTGCCACATGGTGTATCCTATTCCAGGCCAACTAAACACTATCTCGACCAATAGCGCCCCCGAAAATGCGAAGCCACTTTCAATCGCTGTAAGAGACAGAAAGGGGGCCAAGGAGGGAATAAAGAGGTGTCTAATCTTAAATTTTGCCTCAGTTAGCCCTTTTGCCCTTGCGGTGACTACAAATGGCTCCTCTGCCACTTCCAGCGTGAGCCCCCTCATTATAATGGTGACATAAGCAGTATTGAATAAGGCAATTATACCAAAAGGAAGGATTATGTGACGGACGACCTCGATTATTGAGGATCCTGCAGATGGTGCCCCCCCGATGGGTGTAATGTTAAACCAGAGCGAGAATACTAGAATGGCAACCATCGCGGCCCAATAAGGAGGAATCGAATATATTATCATCAATAAGGATGAAATTATGTTCTTACCGTGTTTTTCAATATTGAAACCCAAGTAAAGTCCCAGCATCGCTCCTACCACCAAAGACACCAAGGTCGGTGGTAAAGTTAAAAGCAAAGTAAGTGGCAATCTCTCTGCTATTATTTCCGAGATTGGTCTTCCATAACTGAAAGAATATCCCAAGTCACCCCTTAACAAACTTCCCAAGTAAATGGCAAACTGATTGATTATTGGTTTGTCAAGTCCATACTTTTCACTCAACGACTTTATTAGTTCGGGGTTCCTTATGGCTGCTCCATAAACTTCTTCTCCAAAAAGAAAGAGAAGGGGGTCTCCAGGCATAAGTCTTGGAATAACAAAATTGAGGAGTATTATCGTGAAAATTAAAATAATGTATCTTGCCGACTTACAAAAAAAAGAGGTTTTAAAAGCAGCTCTCATCATAGAACTGGCAAAACCTTCCAAATAAGTCCTTGCCTCCATTACTTTACAACTATCGAAAACCATGTGTCCTTGCCGAGAATCCCATACATTGGGTCGTAGACCAGTCCATTAACAAGATCTGATCTGTATGGCTGTATTATCTTGCCCCAGTACAAAGGTATGGCATACATATTGTCGGCATATAGATCTTGTAATCTAGCGTAGAGCCCTCTCAAATGCGTCTGGTTTGTAGTCTTTAGTATCTCGTCCACTAATTCATGATATGCTGGATCGTCTACATTAGCCCATCCCATGTTTCTGTTATCAAAGTACAAGGTGCCTGCACCGGCATACATTATCATTCCCCAGAATGTGGTTCTAGATATTGCCGCATCGAAGTCCTTTGTTTTTTGTGTGATTGTCTGGAAGGTACTGACATCCGCTGGAATTATCTGCACCCTGATCCCTATTTTTTCGAGATCACTCTTCACAAGGTCTGCGAGCTTAAGCGACTCAGAGATGTCTGATCTCGTTAAGATTTTCATAACTAACGCAGTTCCATTGGGGTAGTCTCTCCAGCCATCTCTATCCAAATCGATGAATCCGATCGAATTGAGAATCGAGTTAGCATATGATGCATTCTTCACGAGCTTGGGTTTAGAAACGTAATAATCCCAACAGTCTGGTACCCACCCTCTAGTAGGAACCTTGGCATATCCCGCCGAAATATAGTTGACATAATCATTGTACTCAAGTGCGTAAGATATAGCATTTCTAAACTCGCTGATATTGTAAGGATATCTCATGCAATTGAACCATAAACTGTTATCCACTCCAAAGTTCGGCAAGATAATCATGGTTATGTTTTTTTCTTCAAGCAATGATGGAACGTATATTGGATCTATTCCCTTTGCATATGCATAGGTAGCTGCGATTTCGCCTTTTTTGAGTGCCATTAACATGGCATCTGCAGTTGTGTACATCTTTAAAATCACCTTATCCACGTTTGGGCAGCCCCTCCAGTAATCTTTGTTTGAAAGAAAAGTCATTGTGCCTGATGCTACATCGAAACCACCATAAACAAAAGGACCACATCCGATGTTTCTATCGTTGCCACTGTATGACGCTGGATCTGTAACATTTGACCATATATGTTTGGGCATCAACCTTGTTGCTGCCAAACCGACTATGAATGAAGCCCACTCTCTTTCTAGTGTGACCTCTACGGTTTTGTTATCCAATACAGCTACTGATTGAACTAACTTAAAATGTGTTGCATAGTTGGGATCCTTATCCTTAAGATACATTATGGTAAATGCCACATCTTCTGCGGTAACTAGTTTACCGTCGTGCCATTTTGGATTGACAATTAACGTCAGCCTCCAAATTTTCGAGTCATCTGTGGTCCAGTTCACCAAGTACGGAACTATGTTTCCTGATGAATCCACTCTAGCTAAGGGATCAAGAATGAAGCAGGCAGAGAATATTCCCATGTAATAATCTTTGACATAATTGTCTGTCTTAACAACATTAACAGTACCTATTGTCAACGTCTTCATTGGGGTTTGTTGCGGCGTTTGCTGGGGAGTTAAAATATTTGTTGCTACTGCTACTACGACAACTAAAACTACTAAGAAAATGCCAGCCGAAACCATTAACAAACTATTCTTTTTCAAGAAACCTCACCTTTTTTTCTGGTATTACTTTTTCAAAATTCAGTAACACTTAAATTTTCTGTTTCTTATGAAACAATATTTTAATAATATTTGAGACTCAATTGTTTGTTAGCTTAGACATGGAGGAAGTGCCTTGGAAAAAAAGGGGTTGCTTTTGTATGTTGTGACAGAAGGAATGAAGGTTTTGGTTGTTGGCTCTGGAAAAATTGCGAGGAGAAAAATACTAAAACTGATCTCAGGTGGGGCAGACATTACGGTTGTAACAAAAGATAAGTCCGAGGCGGTTGGGTCTTTGGGCGTGAAAATAGAAATCGGTGACGGTCTTGAGTACCTTTCAAAAAATCTTGACCGTTTCGACATGATCATTGCAGCCACAAACGACTCAAGACTGAATTCCAAGATCTCTGAATTAGCCACCCGTCAAAAGAAGCTTGTAAACTCTGTAACTTCATCTGAGGAATGTAATGTAATGTTTCCTGCCATTTTAGATTACAAAAAGTTCCAAATAGGAATCACAACAGGCGGTTCGGATCCTGCTCTATCCAAAAAAGTGAAGGAGACGCTAATGCGGATGATAAAGCCTGAAGATTTTTAAAGATCACCTACGATTGTATTCCCTGCAAGCTGAAATAAACTTCGCTGGTACTTTAGGACATGCAATGTAATTGAGGTGTGTGTACATCCCCAAAGCCCTCTGGGCTAGGGCTCCGTCCATGCAGTCCCTAATTCCCTTCCCTCTTATTACCTTGAAGGCAAATTCTGACGAGAGGCTTTCTATATACGAATAGTGAAATTCATGTCCCCTCAACACGGCTCCGACATCAGATATTGGGCTTTCCGCTACGGCTTTTAATTCCACATAACTTAAGGCTCTTGGCTGACCTGAAAAATAGACATCCCCATCAAACACGCCTACCATACTGTATTTTTTCCCATTGTAGTTTATCGAATTGCAGAGGTACATTAACCCACCACATTCACCCACCACTGGCATCCCGTCCGAGATCCTTTCCTTTAAGGAATGGCGAAGGGATTGGTTCGCCTCTAGTTCTTTCGCAAAGACCTCTGGGTATCCGCCGCCTATCAAAATTCCAGCAATGTCACTCTCAATATCTCTATCTAATAAACTATTTATAACGGATATTTCTGCTCCCATTTCCTTCAATGTAGCTAAATTGTCGTAGTAATAAAAAGAGAAGGGCATGTCCATGAATACCCCAATCCTTGTCTTTTCTCCTTTTGGAAAGATTTGCCTTAGTTCAACATCGATCTCGGGGGATGCTTCCATAAATTCCAACAATCTTTCAAAATCCAAACAGGGCTCGAGGAGCTTTGCCGCTTCATTTATTGCACTCTCCACATTTGAAAGTTCATGAGGAGTCATGAGCCCCAAATGTCTCTTTTTAATAAATAGTGCCTGAGAACGATACAGTACGCCAAGGATTGGTACTTTAGTGTAATATTCAATCGCTTTCCTAAGTTTTTCCTCATGTAAATGGTCTCTCACATTGTTTAATATCACTCCTACAATGTTTACATCTCTATCCATGGATTGGAAGCCAATTATTTGAGCGGCAGCACTTCTATTCAAGCTCTTGCAATCCAAAACCAAAATGACTGGGGCGGATAGGATTTTAGCAATATGTGCAGTACTTCCCACATCTCCGACTGGAGACTCCCCTTCATAGAGCCCTCTCACTCCTTCTATCAGAGAAAAATCGGCACCCTCAGAGCCTGATGCGAAAACCCTTCGCACAGTCTCCTCGTCCATGATCCACGAGTCAAGATTTCGGCATGCCCTACCAGAAACTTTGCTCAAATACATAGGATCGATGTAGTCTGGTCCAACTTTGAATGGTTGTACCTTGAGTCCTCTCTCTTTCATTATTTTTAAAATCGCAGCCGTAATTAATGTCTTGCCCGAGTCACTTGAAGTTGCAGAAATAATGGCTCTAGGGATCTTCATAGATCTCCTCCAACTCATTCATTGTTAACCATCTGGGGATGATTCTGTAGTTACTCCTGAAAACTGTTAGCGATATTGAAGCTATTTTACTTGAAACCTCAGAGTCATGAAAGATCTCTATTGCGGTTTTCCTTGATTTATCAGCATAGATCAGTTCTTCAGAATAAGGCACCTCGCCGATTATTGGTAGTCCTATTCTCTTTGAGAATTTTTCAACATACTTCATTCCTACAGGTGTTGCTTTGTTATACACTATTCCACAGGCTGTTGCCTTAAGAGAGTAGAGGCCTCTACAGATGTTGTTCGCAGCATAAATAGACATGAACTCATCTGAGGTAACAATAAGTACGCTATCTGCATACTTCTCCTTCACAACAATCGCAAGACCGCCGCAGACAATGTCTGCTGGGACATCAAATATAACAAAATCAAAGCTTTCAATATCTAATTTCTCTAATAGATATCCTATACCTACTATTAGACCTCTGCCGGCACACCCAACTCCAGGCTCGGGTCCTCCTATTTCTACACAATATACTCCTTTGTCGCTTCTGAAGAGGAAACTTTCGAGTGGTGGAGTCTTGTCAGTCTTCATCAACTCTAAAAGTGGTGGCAGCCTCTTTCCAAATATGTTCGTTGTCGAGTCTGCTTTTGGATCACATCCTATCAACAATACCTTCAAACCTCTCTCTCCAAGTGCAACAGCCATATTCGATGCAATTGTGGACTTTCCTATTCCGCCCTTCCCATAAATTGCCACGGATCTCAAACTCAGGCCTCCTTGAGTGCCCTCCTCACCCTCTCCCCCAGTATAGACCTGCGAATTCGCATACCGCCCAAAGATGCACTGTGGGCATGCCTCTCATTTACAACATAGT
>JBMFMY010000030.1:0-9440 GCA_049970435.1 Candidatus Methanomethylicaceae archaeon | reverse complement strand
ATCTGCACAACCTTAACCATGGTCTCATGCAAAAACCTGTGATCCTATTCAACCTTTTATGATCTATTCAATTATGTTCAAATTATGGTGGAGCCACCATCCCCGGCATCGTTCCAACATGGTTTTCCACCGAGGCTACATCATGCCATTCATAATAGAGGTTCATGGTGCTACGGCATAGCCCACCGCATAGTTGCCTGAGGAGTCCTTCCCTGCGTAGAACATCTTGAAGGTCCCGTTCACTTCTATTACCATGGGGCAGTAGGTCCTATCGCTCCTCCACGCCAAGCCGTCGGTTTTGTGGAATACCGGGTTGTTGGCGTCCTTTGTCCATATAAGCCCGTCGCTCGAGGTCGCATATCCTATCCCTTCGTTAATTCTACCGACGCCGCCGCTGAACCACATGTGGTACCTGCTTCCGACCTTCAGAATAGTGCAACGGGAGACGTAATCGTAATCCCATCCGGACCCGCTACCCGTCAGAACTGGATCTGCCTTTCCGTCCCCGTCATGGTCGTAGCCGGTCCAAGTCACACCGTCGGATGAGAAAGCCACGCCAATGGACTCGTTCCCTCCAGTTGTGCCGTCGTAGTACATCGTGAACTTCCAGTCAGTCCCTGTGTTGGATGCCCCCGGATTGTAGAGGACGTCGCATGGTCCGTAAGAACCGTAGTTCCAATCAGGCCACGTTCCTGTGACTATCGGAACTATTCCGTTCTGCAGGGGCTGGTCGTTGTACCAGTTCACGCCGTCGGGCGATTCGGCGTACCTGATGGCCTCCACAGTGTATATTTTGCTGGTGTCCCAGTACCATATCCTGTAGTACATGGTGCTGCCGCTTGGGTTGTTTCCGCTGTTCCTGCCATGAAAGCCATCCGGGAAGTATCTCACCACAGGGTGGTTCGCGTTTGTTAGGTTGGAAACGGGGTTTGCGCCCTCGGTCCAGCTCATACCGTCGGCGGAATAGGCGTAGCCCACACCTGTGTCAGACCCGAACCACATCTTGTAGTAGGCAGAACCTCCATGCCCGCCGAACTGGCCTGCGTCGTAAATAACGTACGGGTAGTAGGCCTTGGAGGCAGGATCAAATACGGGGTTTCCGGCATACTCCCTCCAACTGCCCTTCCCAAGATACAAAAGCTTTAGCATGAAGCTTTGAGAGACCGTCATGATGCCCTCCTTGGTATTCACCTGAATGTAGTAATAACCAGTCTTGGGTGCCAAGAGCTGGAGAGGGGGCAATGCCAACTCCACCACATGCCCAGGTGCTACCTCTCTCGGGCTCTCCAAAGGATATGTGCCGGCTGTGGGACCCTGGGAATATGAGAGGTACAACCTGTCAATGGTCAGGCTTGCCAATCCGATATTTCTCACAAAGACCTTCCGGACATCGACCTGCGTAGTCTCTACAGATTCCAGCAGTAATACAGACTGCAACGGCTGTGTGGCTGTGCCCTCGGCAACATAATTTGTGACAAATTCGTATGTTATCCCTGATCCTACTACGGAGATCACAATAAGCAATAGTGTGGCGATTATTGGGGCCATACCCTTTGTGCTGATATCCCTCTCTGATCTGCTTCCGCCCAAAGTGGATCGTTTTCACTTTTTTAATGGAAATATATAATATACTTTTTGGAGGATCATACGGTTTTATGGAAATCAAGTTCATGATGGCGATTTCGCGAACTAATCCTAGCCATCGCAATTGGCTTCCTGCTTCAGAAATGAGGCTTGAGTAACCACTTCCAGAGCGGTCTGAAGGCAACAAGCCGTCCAACTCAACCTCGTCCTCCTAGTCTCAGTTGATGAGCGGCAGGTTCTTGCAGACTATACTTTGACGCGCTTAGGAGTACTCTCAGCTGCCTCCTCTCAACTTCGTCCCTTCCTGACAGGTAGCTAACCTGAATGAGTTCCCTCACATTTTGCCCTTCCTAATCCGACCTTACCCTTTACCGGAGGAGGAATGGGTAAAGGTTTGCCCTCCTCACCTCATAGATCGGATCTCCTGCGGATAATGTTAAATAACGGTACAGCCACAAATAATAAAGGCGATCAGTATCTCTAAATCCATCAAGATCATAAACGTGCTGATAGTGATTTCTGTAGTGGTTTTTGTAGTTTCTATAGCCTCGGTGGCATACACACTCACGCAATCCTTTCCGACGATAAAGGCAGGCTCGCCCTCGCAGAGCCTCACCGACAGTGTTTTTGAGGTCCTGATGCCACTGAACATGACAAACAAGGGGATCCTCTCGATATCAGATCTCTATGTGACGGGCACGTTGAAGGCGCACGATGGAACGCCCCTCGTTGAAGTCGTGAGCAACAGGTTAACAATACCTCCTGGAGGGGCTGGGACTCTCCAAGTGAGAGTAACATTAAACGCATCGAGCGTGACGCCAGAGCTCATGAAGTCAATAATGGTAGATGATCAGAACTTGCAGATAGCCGCCCTGCTCAAGGGCTCGGTTCAGCCTTTCCTGAACGTCCTCGTTTCTGCTAATGATACCATGAGGTGGGGCGCCCCTTACAAGGACCTGCAGATGGGTGAGCCGGCGCTCTCCGTTTACAACGATACACATCTGCTGGTAAAGGTTCCGATCTCCTTCAAGAACAATTCTACGATCTTCTCCGTATCCGGGACGGGCGAGATTAAGGTGGTGGACGAGGGGTACAGGGTGGTTGGCTATGGTTGGACCTATATGGACGTGAGGCCAGGGAGCGGATACAGCGGGACTATCGACCTCTGCCTGGAGGCCCCGTGGATCGGACACCCCGAGCTACTAACCCAAAGCGTCTCGAAGAACTACACGATTACAACGAGGTTGCCCTCACCACTTATAGGCGAGTTCGAGCAGACCCAGACGGTGACGATGGAGTGGGGGGCGCCCATATCTGAGCCGCAGATTGGCGAATTTTTTGTGTCAACACACAACAGCACGCATGCGAGGATATTCATACCGCTGAGTTTTAAGGACGCTTCGGTGCTACCGCTCACCGGGACGTTGAGGGGCGTGATTTTTGATCTCTCTGGGGACAAGGTGGGCGAGATCGAGGGCCTGCAGCTTGTAGTCCAGCCAGGTCAGACCTATGTGGGAACGATGGCTGGATACGTCTCTAACGCATCTGCCTCCCAGCAGAGGCTAAAACTGCGCATAATTCTGGACGTGCCTTATGGGACCTTGGAGAAGGAGTTGATGATAAGTGCCAAGGGTTCTTGATCTGGAAATCGGAACTAGATGGCTTGTGCTGCGCATCGTAGCAGGGGCTATCCTCTCCGCCGTGGTGTTCTTCTTTTTGAGTTATGTGCCGTCTAACCTGCCGGGGCTTATTTGCAGATTTCTGCCTGCCGATATCTCGAACGTCGCGGCACAGATACTCTCAGGGCTCGTCCATCCGATCTTACCGGCATTGGGCGCTATTGTCTCAGCAACCGTATTCCTTGAGATCCTGTTTAGGAAGACAAAGGCTTACGGTCCTATTCTGATAATCTCTGGCTTGGTCGCTGTGCTTTACATTTATTTTGCGTTTCAGGGAGGGGTGATGGTGATACATCTTCCAAAGGGGCTCACAATGGGGGTTCAAGTGAGTGCCTACTTTGACCTAACGATTATCATGGTTCTTGTTATGCTACCAGCGCTCCTCACAATCCTGAAAGGGGCGGTGATGGCGAAGAGCTCTTCGGGGAGGAGATCCTGAGGGCCCAAAAATCGGTTCCATGCTACCAGATCATCTCCGTCCTGTTAGGGTGCATTGGCGCTCCTCCATCCATATCCATAAGCCGGGCGGTGAATGTTTGGATACCGCCGGTAGACTTACCTGATGATGAGGTGCCCGATGATATCTTTATACCCTCCGTTTCTCTGCAACCATTTCAGAATTGATTCAACAGACGGATTGGTCTCGCTGATCATTGGAGAAGGAAAAATAAAAAATAAAGAAAATAAGGAAAAATAAAAAATAAAGAAAATAAGGAAAGAAAGAAGGCTTTACGTCTCACTTCTTCCGCCTAAGTGCCAGAACTACTCCTGCCAATATTATTATCACTATGACAGCGACTATGTATGGTGTGTAGTCAACAGGCAGCCTAATTGTGAACGACCATGTGGCTGTGGCTACGTTCCCTGAAGTGTCCTTGACGGTTAGGGAGGCTGTGTGGGTGCCCTCGCTGAGCGTTGCGGTGTACTCGACACCCGACGGCGTGAGTTTTGTTGGAACCACCTTAACATTGTCGACCTTGAGTTCGACGGAGGCTAAGTCGATAGCCATATTGTCGGAGTATGATGCGCCTATCGTGACCGTGGCGTTTCTCAGGAGAGATCCGTCGGGCGGCACGGGTGTGGATATCACTGGCGGCGTGGTGTCTGCCACCGGTATCGATACCGTGAAGGACCAGCTCTTCGATGCCTTGTTCCCTGACGTGTCCTTCACCTCAAAGTAGAGAGAGTGGTTGCCCTCTGAGAGATCTGTTAAAGGCTTGTAAGTGAGGGTTGTGGAATTGACCGTAGCCAGAGCAGTCACATCAACATTGTCCAGGAGGAGCCTGACGCTCGTGGTGTCTATAGCCACGTTGTCGGAGTACTTCACGGTTATGATCGGTCTCTTCTCAGTCACGGTGCCCTCCGGCGAGAATGAGGTTATGGTCGGCGGGACGCTCTCGGCTACAAGCGGCTTACCGGCTATGGCGAAGTAGGAGAAGCCTGGCGATACAGCCCCGTAGTAGTAGTAATCGCCGTCTTGACCAGCGAGTGAAGTTGGCAGAGCGCCCCATGCCGTGTCGAGGCGGTAGAGCTGGACCGATAATGGGTCAAGGGCAAGTAGGGATAGCGTGGACTTTGGTACCCTGAATTTTATGGTAGCCTGCGTCACGGCGCCCGACGGCACGTTCACGTCTATCTTTATGAAAGAGATCGGGGTGACTGCGGAAGGGAGGGGCGTACTCGTCGGGTTATCAGAGTACTCCGATGTGGTGAGCTGGACCGACGGGAAGGACTCGTTGGTTAGTATCTCTACGGTTCGAAGTGAGGAGGACGGAGCCTGTGCTGAGACGTCGACGATTGTTGGTACATTGGCAACAACTGATAAGGTTATGCTGGCGCTGGTTCCACTCAGTGGCGTAGGTGCAGGCGGTGGTGTTGGAGGTGGTGCAGGTGGTGGTGCTGGAGGAGTAACTGTGCAGACAATGTACTGGGTGGAGTTGATGTTATTCAGGGTGTCGTTGGCGTATATCCTGATAGTGTTTGACCCTTGATTTAGGGAGATTGTGGACGAGTTGACATAATACCCGTTCGAGAGGACCAAGGTGTAGTTCGTGATCCCGTTGACCTCGGCTATCACGCGAGAGATGCCCGAAGGATCGGTGGCTGAGACGTTTATTGGAACATATGAGGTCGTGTAGGAGGTGTTCTGAGGAGAGATTATTGTGACTGAAGGCGGCTGACCGTCCGCCTCATAAGTCGTCCAGTGGGTCACTTTAAACTCGAGGATTTTTGTGGTGTTATCCCAAGAGAGCTCATACACAGGACCGCCAGAGGTCTGTCCTGAGAGGACTACTGGGACGCCGTCCTTCAGTATGCCAGGTGGCTGTGTGAACGGCAGGTTGTACATGTAAAGGAGCGAGGAGACGTTCATAGCAGCCAGAGCGTCGGCCGCGGTGTTGAGGGACATCTTAGCAAGAGCGATATTTAGGTTGTTCCCAAGGTTTACCAGGGAATTTACAGTATTCATATCACACAGGTTTATTGGCTGGAGGAAGACTAACTTGCCCACAGGGCTTCCGTTTAAGAACTTCTCGAAGGTTAGGTTGACGATGTTTGTGAAGTCTGTCACGGTTCTGAAGTCCGTAGTGGATCCAGAAAGCCCGAGGGTCGGGTCATCACGGGGGTTTATGTTCGTCACTGCTATGAAGGCCTGTGTGTAGTTTGTCACGGAAGGAGTGGCAGCGGAGATGTGGACGGGCTGCCCGCCAACCCCTTGATAGCCATTGGGTATTGTGAGGTTAATGATGTACCTGTAAAGCTTGCCGCTCCCATATGGGAATATGGCTGAGTTGGCCTGGGACGATGTGTAGTTCAGGTAACCAAGACCGAGTGCAGTCGCGTTGAGGGTGAGGGTGAAGTGGTCGTTCGGGGCGTAAACATCTGTAGCTATGTGTATCGTCGATCCGTTGAAGTAGTAGTAGATCGGGGTCGGGATTGTTGTATTGGAGAGGTCGGCTTTCAGTGCCCTGGGTGGGGCTATCGAGATGAAGGGCTCAGAGACTTTAAAATTTTTGATGGCTATGGCGGTTTGAGCCCTGGCGTATAGAGTGTAATTACCAGGAGGGAAGTAGCCTTGGTCTATCCTCAGGAGGAGTATATAAACTCCGGAGGAGTTCGTTGTGTCCTCCCAAGCAAATAATGTTTGGGTTGAGTTTCGGATCTCTATTAGGATGGGGACGTTAGGCGCATAGGTGAAGGTGATTGTGGCGACCTCATTCTGAGCGTATATGCCGGTATCTGTGTCAAGATTGATCGTTAAGCTTTGGGCTCCCACAGGAACAACTGTAAACACAAAAATTGAAAGGGTCAATAGAGAAAAGATAGCAAGAACGTTAAGGGTGCGACCCTTTTTCTTGATGAAATCAGCCAAACTGAACATATCAGCTCACCACCACTTTAACATATCTCCCAGAGTTGTCGGCAATCCTGAGCCCGCCGTTGCTGATCCAGTCTGACCAGACCATAAACTTGATTATGTATTCGCCAGGCTGAAGAGGATGAAGTGTGTAGTTGTAGGTAACGATCCCTCCAGGAGACAGAGTCCCACCAAATGCGCTGAGCTCACACGGAGCAAAGGTCTGATTGTTATACACTGATATTATGGCTAGGTGGGGCTGAGCGTTCGCAGGAGGGAAGATGGAGTAGTGCCCACCTGGCGGGTAATATTGTGGAGAGGCGTAATACGTACCGTATGGTGTGAAGTAGCCCTCCGCAAATGCGATCTTGAAGTTGAGCGAGAATGGCGCACCTGCCGAGAGACGAACAGTACTACCAAAACTTACTGGGGTTCCGTTTATGATCACAGAGTCCCCGTGAAGCGGCAGGGACTGATCTTGGGTTATGTAGAAGCCAGAGACTTATATGCTCGTTAATGAGATCGCCGCGGCTATTATAAGAGACAATGCTAAAAGATGCCTTCCGTCAATAACTATAGTATAAACTACCGGTTCTGATGACAATTCGATTTTCCCCTTAAGGGTATTGAATATAAGTATGAATCTTCTGAATATAAAGATTTTTAAATAAAACGGCAAAAATGTGAGCCCTCGGACCGGCAGATGTGGCTGGAAGCGAAGCACCCAGCAGAACCAAAAATTCCAGCTTTAGTCGTGGAATAGTGCAGATTCAACATTACACAGAAACCACAGTCGATATAATACAATCTCTGCAACAAAAATGTATTATTGAACAAGACCCCTTATCTGAATCTAATAGAAAGGGAGTCCAAGTGCTCGGGATGACAAAAGAAGAACTCTCATACTGGTTCGCATCTGCTTCCCTACTGGTAAACGCGGTCCTGATCGTCTTCTACATCCCTGTCCCTCTGTACTATTTGGAGCACGGGGTGATGCTGCCACTCGATCTTGCGAGGATCCTGCCGCCCTACATCGGCCCCGTCGCATCTTCGGCGGTCTTTCTCGCTTCCGTGTTTTTGTCCTGCAGAAACAAAAACGCAGGATCTCCTGCACGCAGACGCGCCCTAGCACTACTAGTCCTCTCATGGGCCCTCCCGGAGGGGTACAGGTATCTTGCCCCAGTTCTCCTTTTATTGGCCACGCTCTACCTCTGTGCAGGGGGGCTCGGCAGGCTATGGCGTAATTTCATCAAGCTGGCTTCGATCCCATCCATATTGGTGCTCTCCCTCTCGCTGATCTCCATGCTCTCCCCTCCACTCAAGGTCTTCTTCCAGTGCGCCGTTGGGCTGAATGTCTCTCCAGCAGCCACCTACCCAGTCATGACCGTCGCATGCTTCGTCATGGCGCCTCTCTCTCTTCTGTACTTGATACTCAAGAGACCGCCAACCCTGTCCGCTTCAGTGCGATCGGAGAGATCCTTCCCCCTTTTGCCCTTCCTCCTCACACTTCTCCTCTCAGTCGCCCTCTCCCTGGTCCCGCACCTCCCTCAGTTCAACCCCTCATGGAAGATTCTCGGCGTTGATTCCCCCTATTACGTGCAGTATGCGGAAGCCATCACATCCCGTACCATCGGCAATAGGCAGGTCGGACCCCTGTACCCCTTGAACACAGAACGCCCCCTCACAATTCTCCTAATTTATGCACTATCGTTGGCAACGGGAATAGAGGCTGCCGTGAAGATCTTTCCTGTTTTGCTCTCAGTTTTATTCACAGCATCATCCTTTCTCCTCGCCAGATCCGTGTTCAAGGACGAGAGGGCTTCGATCTTCTCGGCGTTCTTTGCTGCCACTTCATTCAATTTGACTGCTGGTTACTATGCAGCCATCCTGGCAAACTGGCTCTCCCTATCCTTTGCCTTCCTGTACTTTTCTTTGTGGTTGGAAGAAAAAGGATCATTAAAGAGGTCCATCTGTTCTTTAATCCTACTCGTGCTCTGCTGGCTTTCCCACGCGTGGACCTGGGACTTTGTTATGCTCATATCCGCTGCCTACATCACGGTTGTTGGTGCCATGGAGAGGCAACGACTCAACTTTCTCTCGTCAAAAATGTACCAAATCCTACCACTGGTTGCGTCGTTCGCGCTGGACAGGCTTAAGGTTCTCATCGTTGGGACGGGAGGGGCAATAGAGGCAGGCACATCGGTCTCTGTGCACTACTTGGGGGCGGAGTACCTCCTCTCATCCTTCAAGAACCTTCTCTTCTCCTTCCAGTTCTATGTGGGAGGTTTCTACAGCAACCTACTCGTCATCATACTCATGTTGTCCGGAGTATACCTCATCCTCAGGAGCTTGGACAGAAGGAAAGTCCTACTCCTGTGCTGGCTCTCGGTCCTGGCTGTGCCTTTTCTCATAATCGATATTGAACTCGTGTGGAGGATCCTGTTCCTGCTACCTGCTCCGCTCATATGCGGATACGCTCTATCCCGCCAGGACGCAAAACTTCTTTATGTCTTGGCTTTTTTGTGGCAGATCAACTACACCGTTTACTGTCTTACTGCGCTCATTTGAGGGATCAAAGCTTTTTTCAACTTGGCATCCGCAAGGATCAGGTCCGTCTATCTGAAGCTCTATCATACCATCCTAAAAGTCCGTGCTTAGGTGGTAGAGAGATGTCTGCTCAAGTCCGTCTGTTGTGAAACTGTCAGCAGGGGCGAATGCTGAAGATCATAACTGATGGGAGAGACCTTCTCGTGGAATCGTGAAAAGCGAGGCAAAAGTTGCTGAAAGCCATATTTTGATTTAGACAAAAAATTGAATAGCGC
>JBMFMY010000029.1:0-9614 GCA_049970435.1 Candidatus Methanomethylicaceae archaeon | reverse complement strand
GAGTACACAGCCAAGTCGTCCAGAACGTCGCCACCAGAGTCTACACAGCATTCAAGAACTACTTCGATAAAAGAGCAAGGTTCCCCAAACACAATAAGGAGAGTAAGTACAGGTCATTCACATACCCACAGTCAGGGGTGAACGCGCCCACAGATGACGAGCCTATACCGTCACCTAAACGGCAAGCCCGTCTGACGAGGTGGGAGCCTAAAAGGGCGATGAAAGAGACCAATGAACACCCTAGAAGCAAGGACCTCCCGGCCTCAGCCGTGGAGAGTGTCAAAAAGAAGAGTTCTGGGGGATCAGTTTGAGATATAACATCTACCTTTGTAGAAAGTGCGGTGCAGTCTGTGCTGGAAGGGAGGGCGCAAATTCTTTCACTTGTTGCTTTTGTGGATTGAGAAATCGTGCTGAAAAGACCCGCATCATCGCTAGAGGGATAGAGTCTAAGGATGTGCCCCATGTAATTGCACAAATAAAGGCATCAAAAGCTGAAGTAAGAAACAGTTATTAAATCCCCCTTCCTTTAAAAAGTGAGGAATATGAAGAAAGCATATCTTCTGGTGATAATTGTACTAGTTGTGGCTGTGGCAGCTGGCTTTGCGCTCTACAAACCCCCACCAACGAAAGTGAGGATTGGCTACATGCCTGCAGCCAGTTATGGGCTTATCTGGATCGCATACGAGAAAGGTTACTTCGCCCAAGAGGGTCTAGACGTAACACTTAAAGAATACTCCACAGTCGCACAGCTCGTGGGCGCTCTCTACTCAAAGGAAATTGACGGCGCCCCCATAACATCGATAGCCTTAGCCGCATTCATAAAGAACATTGATGCCAGGATCGTTGCCGGCAACTCCCTGGATGGAACCGCCCTCGTTACACACGAAACCCTGGCGATCTCGAATATCAGCGATCTGTCGGGTTTGACGCTTGGCACGGTCCAATATGTGCCCGGAGATTATGTGTTCAAGCGAGCCATTTCAACATCGAGTATAAACATCACTATCAGGGAGTACCTCTCCCCTCCAGATGCCCTTTCGGCCTTAGAGTCTGGGAGCGTGAACGCCTCGCTCTTGTGGGAACCATACGCATCCTTGGCAGAATTCCGAAAATTGAGTGTTTGTCTATGGGACGCGGACATATATGGAAAAGACTATCCGTGCTGCTTGCAAGCTTTCTCTGACTCATTCATAAAGTCTAACCCAGATGCTGTAACAAAATTCATAAGGGCTCTAATAAAGGCTGAGGTCCTAGCATATTCGAATACAAATGAGGCGCTACCGATGGTCAAGAAGTATCTACCAAACATTCCCGTCGAAATAGTATACAAAAGCGTCTTTTACATTGACCCCGATTTGGGTCGGGCCAGAAACCCCTTAAGCGCTTACATCAACCCTAATGATCTCCGCGACTTCTACTCGTTATTGGTTCCATCTCTAATCACGCAAAACGATTTCAACTTACTGCTATCGAAAATAGACATCAGTTATTACCAAAACGCTATACTTTCTCTGAAAAGCGAGAACTTTCCATTACCGAGCAAATATGCGGGGTGATTTTCCGTGACGGTCGCTACAACTTTCTACTACTTCCCAAACGATCTGTTCAAACAGAGAGGGATAAGGATCACCCTGAAGGACTTGGAACTCATATCCCAAAAATATGGTACAAAGATAACCGCAGTCGCAGACAAATTGGGTGCCATCGGTCCGATATCATATTTTCTTCTCAAAGGACTGCAGATCGAGATACTGAAGATAACCGTAGAGGGAAATGACGAAGCGAGCATTGAAGCCACTATCCGAGAGATCTATTCGAAATATGGTCCGTACGAGGTCTTCCGAGGAAAGGAAAGTGCATTAGCAAAGAGGTTGTTATCCGAACTCAAGTGAAAAATTAAACATCAATTTTTCTATTTACCGAAACCCTTATATTTTTCGGTAACCCGAAAAAAAAGGGTGTGCCTTTGTCTAAAGAAGAGCACAAGAATCCTGACGACTACTTGGAGCTCATTTATACTTTGTCAGAAGAGGGCTCCAAAAAGTCGGTCCGAACAAAGGAACTCTCAGAGCGCTTGGGCGTATATCCATCTACAGTGAGTGAGATGATTCAAAAATTGGCGGAAAGGGGGCTGGTAATATGGATCAGCTACGGCGGGGTCAGGCTCACGGAGGAGGGCAAGAAGTATGCGAGGGGCATCCTCAAAAGACACAGAATTTTAGAGTGCTTCTTCTTTCAATATCTGGGGTTGGATCCGTCTCAAGTCCAGAGCGAGGTATGTGGTATAGAGCACCACCTGAGTGGGGAAATTGTGGATCGCCTTTATGAAAAACTAGGAAAGCCCAAACTGTGCCCGCATGGAAGGCCTATACCTGTCTCGGAGGGATGATCTTTGCTTGAGGAACTCTTAGAGGCTTTCTGCAAATTGAAGTCGAAACTTGGCACAGTCACAAGAGATGACGTGAAGAAGTCCGGCTTTAAAGAAGGGGATTTAGACGCAGCCATCAGTGAGGGGCTTCTGAATGAGGAGGGAGGTCATTTGAAGATAACAAAGAGGGGAGAAGACCTCCTCCTGAACCACAGAGAGCGATTCGTTCATGACTCAATCATACACAACGGTGAGGAATCCTCAAACCAAAATGCCGTTGAACACTGGATCTCTTGCCACCACATCGACAGATCCTACATCAACGACTTCTACAATCGCCTAAAGGCAATTCCTTACCACGTAGAGGAGCTCATACCTCTACTTGAATTGCCAGAAGGGCGCGAAGCAGAGGTCGTTTTCTTAATTGGGGGGAGAGGTTTAGTTTCTCGAATGTGCAGCCTCGGCATAACCCCTGGAACAGTACTTAAGGTTCTAAGGAAGGCACCGATAGGAGGTCCTTTAGAGCTGGCGGTCAGGTCCACAAAAGTTGCCATAGGCAGAGGGGTAGCCTCCAAAGTCCTTGTCAAGCCTCTGTGAGGGGATTGGTGTGGAAGACCCCTCTAAAAAAGCGGATTTGACTGTAGCCCTCGTTGGTAACCCGAATGTAGGGAAAAGCTCCCTGTTCAACAGTCTGACAGGCCTCAACCAATCGGTCGGCAACTGGCCTGGAAAGACAGTTGAGGTAGCGGAGGGCACACTGGTCTACAAAGGAAGGAAGATCAGGATCATAGACCTTCCCGGAACGTATTCCCTAACTTCGTTCTCAGAGGAGGAGGTCGTAACTAGAGATTACGTCCTCTCTGGCGAGGCTGATTTTATAATCAACGTAATAGATGCTACCGCCCTTGAGAGGAACCTATTTCTAACCCTGCAGCTCATGGAGATGAACGCCCCCCTCATAATCGCGCTGAATATGATCGATGAAGCAACCAAGAAGGGAATAGAGATCAGGGTTGACAAGCTGACAAAGCTCTTGGGCGTACCAGTGATACCAATAGTTGCCACTTCTGGGCTCGGTCTTACCCAACTTATGGAGGCTGTATTGTCGAGATCTGCAAAGAGCCAACGTCTACGATACGGCAAAGAGGTCGAAGCGTACATCTCTCAGGTATCTCGCGAGTTAAATCAGCTCCAGATTACTTATCCTCTTGACTGGGTCTCAATAAAAATCCTAGAAGGGGATCCATTAATAACAACCCGCTTTCTGAAAGAAAAGAAGACTATCGAAAAGATCAATCAAATAATGAAGTCGATTGAGGATCTGCATGGGGAACCGCCATCGGTTGTAATATCGTCAGAAAGATACGCAGTTTCGCACAGGATTGCCCAGCAGGTGATGGTGCCTCATTCAAAGCCTGCGATAACTCTTGAGGATCACATAGATGGACTGCTCTCCCACAAGGTTGCGGGATACCTTATTCTCATTTTGGTCCTCTCGGGAGTATTTCTCACAATATTCTCCATTGGCGGTACTTTCTCCGCTTATATCGACGAATTTTTTGGCTGGCTGATGGATAGCCTGCGTCCTCATCTCCAAACACGCAATCCCATTTTATCCTCGATCTTACTGGATGGGGTAATTTTCGGTCTTGGGGCTGCAACTTCGATCGCACTACCCTATGTGGCGATGTTCTACCTGCTTCTCTCAATATTGGAGGACACTGGTTATCTACCTAGGGCAGCGTTTCTGTTAGACTCCCTAATGCACAAGATAGGGCTCCACGGCAAAGCCTTCATACCGATGCTGTTGGGCTATGGATGCAGCGTCCCTGCCTGCATAGGCTGCAGGATAATGGAGACTAAGAGAGAGCGGCTCCTACTTGGTGCCTTAGTGGTGCTGATACCCTGCTCTGCAAGAACGGTGATAATCCTCGGTGTGGCGGGAAATTATCTAGGACCTCTAGTAGCTCTGTCGATATACGGGTTCGATCTTTTAATAGTCTTCCTCATCGGCAGGCTTCTCTTCAAAGCCCTTCCCGAGGAGCCTGTAGGACTGATCATGGAGATGCCTCCGCTCCGGATGTTTCGAATAGGTACAGTCCTAAAGAAGACTTGGGTCAAGACTAAAGACTTTGTTTACATAGCCCTTCCATTAATAGTCCTCGGATCTCTAGCGGTGTCCTTGGCTTCTTACCTAAATCTGATCGACCTGATAGTCTACGGGTTTTCACCAGTGACTGTTTGGTTACTTGGTTTGCCCATAACCACGGGAATAGCGTTCATATTTGGCTTTCTAAGGAAAGAGCTCGCTCTAATCATGCTAGCCACGTATGTTGGGACGACCAATTTTTCAAGTTTCATGACACCCGCTCAGATGATAATCTTCACACTCGTCATGGTTCTTTACATACCTTGCATCGCTACCCTCTCGGCTCTTGTTAAGGAATACGGCTTGAAAAACGCACTCGCGATCACCCTTCTTGACATACTCCTAACTCTGCTAGTCGGTAGCGTTGGAATCAGAGTTCTGACCGTATTAGGGTTTTAGGCTTTATGCCTTATGGTTTTTATGCTATCCCGTAACTTCCTGTAGGTCTCTTCCAAGTGCTCTGGTATGACCTTTGTCTCTGACAAAACTGGCATGAAGTTAGTGTCCCCATTCCATCTTGGGACTACGTGGAGATGTATGTGATCGTATCCAGCACCCGCAGATCTTCCAACATTAAAACCTATGTTGAACCCCTCAGGAGACATTGTCTTCTTCAGAACCATCACACTATCTCTGAGGAGCTCAAAGATTTCAGCCCACTCGTCATCCGAGAGCTCCTCTATCTCTTTGACGTGTCTGTAAGTGGCTATCATCAAATGACCGACATTGTATGGATACTTATTCAACATCCCGAAGACTTTTTCTCTTCTCTCAAAGATCAGGTTCTTTTCATCTTCATTCTCTCTCGATTTGTCACAAAATATACAGGAGTCCTTCTTATCCTCAACAATAAAAGCCAGTCTCCAAGGTGCCCAAAGCGTCTTCAACTCCTGCCCCTCCTCAGCCGAGCATCAACCTATTGAGATAAACCTTTAACTCGTCATCATAACATAGCTCTTTTATCTTTTTTGTGGCCTCCTCTCTTGAGGGAAATTTAGTGCTCGATGCTTGAATCAGGGCTGTTAGGAGAGTGTTCCTCTCTATCCCTTCAAATTCTCCCTTCTTGACATGGGTGCCATCCAAAAATCCTCCCAATCGCTTGAAGTTAATCAACGTCATTAGATCTGATGTTGCTATGTACCCTTTGCCCTCATACCTCTTATCTTGGTAAACCTTGAAACTTAGTCCCACGTCAGACATCAACTCAACATAATCCGACAGCAATTTGGCAGACGTAACAGAACCGCACCCTAGCCTCGGATAAGCCTTCAAACCCGATGCAGTGTTTATGAAGGAGCACGAGATCCAACCGCCCGTTGACATTAAAACTCTGGCAGATTCCACCTTTACCTCTCCCTTCCCTTCCAGAATGAAAGAAATGGATGGCTCGCCACCATGGCGAGTCTCAAACTCAGGCGAGAACTCTCTTAGCTCCTTGACAGCCCTTTTGCTGTATACTTGGGTCACGTAGCTCCCCCTCATGCTGAGAGTGCCCGGTCTTGCTTCGTAGATCACATAGGCGAGATCCGCGAAGACTCTGTGAAGTGCCAGATCCTTACCATAGAATCTTATGCAATACTTGTGGTCGCTCGAATGAACCGACCCCCCAGACACTACCATCCCCAAGAAGATCCTCTTCAGATCCGTTGTGGAAACCCCCTTTTTGAGCAACTCCTTGACATAGGGACTCACTAGTCCAAGAGTTCCCGTAAGTACCAAAATGTAGTTTAAAGGCATGATGGCTAGTAACGGTGAGTTGATTACTAGCACTCCCTCAGGACCACATAACCCTTGGGGTTCACCATAGCTGACCAGCAGTGTATATACTATGTTCAAAGAAGCTCCGATCACGAAAGCCGCGCCTACAGTTTCAAGACCCTTATAGTCGCGCAATTGTTATCTCCACTATCTGATCTCGCATGGTATCTTTTCTGCTTTGCTATTGTAGGCCTCTATTGTCCACTCCTGGTACGGGTGGGCAGCGATTATCATTATCTTCCCATAAAAGTTGTTGAGGTCCTCTATGGACGGGGAAGGGTTTCCGCCGGGGTGGGAGTGTGCTATACCTATAATGCTCAGGTCAAATGGTATCATAAAAGTTGGAAAGCCCGAAAATCCTTCACCATAGGTAGAGAATGGGGGTATAAGGAATTCCGTGACCTCTGCTACATTACCTCTGACCTTCCCCCTTATCAGCATTATATTCTCTCTTGGGTGAACGTCTTTGCAGATCTCTAGAAAAAGAGCCAGCGCATCCCTGTGGATCGAAACCTTCTCTATCAGGTTTTTTCATCTCCTGCCTCTAGAAAAATTTCTATCCCTTGGGGTCCTCTCTCAAAAGATCCAATCACAAAGTAAACCACTGATGAGACGATAAGTGTCCAAGCGTTCATCGGAATTCCCAGCGGTGTAATCTTGAGAAAGTATAATGATGCTGCCACTGAGAAACCCAATATCAGGGTCAAAACTGCAGAGAATCTTCCTCCTCTCCTCCATATGAACATCCCGACCACTATCGGGGCCTGAGGTAGAAGGAGGGAAGAAGAGAGCACAGCCAGATCCACAATGAATCCTGGTCTGGCCAATGCGAAGACCGTGCAGGTCAGTGCCAACACTCCCAATGTACCTCTACCAATAAGTAGCTTCATACGCGTAGAAGCAGGCTTGTAGCTTTCATACAGATCTCTTGCTGCCATTGAACTTAAGGTCAGCAATATTCCATCTATTGTTGAGACAGACGCAGCCAACACCGCGATAAGCCCGACGACTCCAACCCACAATGGAACGATACCGAGCAGTGTAGGGGTGACGGAGTCTCTGTAGTACACCATTGGGAAGGCTCCCTCAATGGTGAGCCCTCTCAGCATCAGTCCCAAAAGCGTAACCAAAACCGTGAAGAGCAGTCCGTACGCCCCAAACCAAACTATCATCGATCTCAGAGTCTTAGGATCTCTTGGTGAGAACAGCCTCTGTATTACCTGTGGGTTTGTCACAGCGAAGAAGAACCAGGGTATAGTCATGTTAAGGAATGTGGGAAGGGACCAATACGTGTTGGGTACGTAGGAGAGCGATCCCAGCGTTACGAAATCGAAGCCCCTTCCAGCATATTTCCACAGGTATACCCACGAAACCATCAAAAACCCAGTGAAGAGCATTATAAGTCCCTGAAAGACGTCTGTCCATCCCACACTCCACATCCCTGCTATCAGAGACCATAGAAGTGCGACTACTATGGCAATTACCACCGCTGGGACATAGTTTATGGCTCCTCCACTCGCGCCCTCTGTAGCCATTGCAACCCCTATGACCTGAGAGGATGCGTATGGTATGAGCGCCACCAAGGCCAAGATCGCTATGGACGCTCCCACAGTCTTACTGCCGTACCTTGAACTCAAGATCTCAGCTGGCGAAACGTAGCCGTACCTTTTTTGAATCCTCCAGTATTTAGGAGCAATATAATACAGCAGTAGCAACGTTCCAACGAAGTATACAAGCTCGAATCCGAGAGCCCCAACTCCTGTACTGTATGCCAGACCGACAAGCCCTATGAACATAAATGCACTGTAGGTAGTGGCAGCATAGGAGAGGGTTGCCAAAAGAGTGCCAAACCGGCCGCTGGCTGTATAGAAATCTTTGAAGTCTTTCTTCAGAAATTTCTTGGATAGGAATGCTATGGCGCTCCCAACCCCAAGATATATCACGATAGAGATGTAAACAGATAAGGGATCCATCTATTTACCTCCGCATGGAAACGGCTACAATTATCAAATAGATCACCGAGATCCCAGTCCAGAAAGCAAACGTCCATGGTCCTTCGACTTGACTTAACAAGCCGTAGGGAATCAAATACATCAGTATTACAACAATTGCAGAAAGCACGAGGAAGATTTTTCTGTCAATCATGAGTAGCATAAAAAGCTTATCTTAATAATAAATCTTGTCAAAGTCACTAATAAAAATGGGGATGACGATCACCCAAAGGCCCTGTCCCCAGCGTCTCCGAGTCCTGGCAAGATGTACCCATGATCGTTTAATCCTTCATCGACGGCGACTGTAAAGATCTCGATATTTGGATACTTGTCCAGAATGCGTTGGATTCCCAAGGGGGCACATATCACCGTGGCGATCACCGATCTCTTTGGATGGTTGTCTCTTATCACCTCATCCAGCACCGCAAGCAAAGTACAACCCGAGGCGAGCATTGGGTCTGCTACAATGAGCGTGTCGTTCGGGTATATCTTGGAGATCTTACTGTAGTTCCGCTCTATCCTGAAATTGTAGTTAGGAGCCGCTATGCCCTCTTCTATCCTCTTCGCACTGATTACGCTCTGCCTCGCCGCAGGGAAGATCTTCAGCATCCCTTCAACAAATGGAACGGCCGCCCGCAAAACATTCACAATCATCACGTGCTCAGCATCCACAAGTTTTATACCCTTGGCTCTCATGCCGGTGGGAGTCTCAACCTCAACCTCCTTGTAATCCATAGTCCTGGCTATCTCTATGGCGATTAGACGTCCAAGCTTCACGAGCCCTTTCCTGAAAGCTATCTGCCCAGTGTTTTTGTCCCTCAATGTCGTGAGAATCTCTTGGGCCAGTGGATGGTCCACAACCTTGACGTTAGGAAAGTTTTTCAAACGAACCCTTCTCAAACTAAATTTTAAAGTAGTATATTTATTTTTAGGTTTTCATCGATACCACCGCAAGAAGACTCCCGACTTTAGTCCTGGAGAGGAATTGCGGTATAAGTTTAAATACTTAAACTTACATATATGCTTTTTAGAATGGAGCTCTCTAAGACTGTTGTCTGCAAGCTTAAGCCTACTGCTGAGGACTTTGAGAAGTTGCTTAAGACAGTTGAGGCTTTTAGAGACGCGTGCAACTACATCTCTAAGACAGCCTTTGAGAGGAGGGTGTTTAACCCAGTAGCCCTCCACCACATGGTTTACAGGGAGACGAGGCAGAGGTTTAACCTCCCAGCAAACCTCGCCATTAGGGCGAGAGACAGGGTTTCTAAGGCCTACAAGCTTAGAAGGAATGAACTCCTTGAATTCAAGGCCCTCTCTATGGACTTGGATGAGAGGCTTTTCAGGCTCATCT
>JBMFMY010000028.1:0-9868 GCA_049970435.1 Candidatus Methanomethylicaceae archaeon | reverse complement strand
CAGCATTGAGGCAAGGAGCGGAGAGGGTTTCTGGAGTATTAGCAGGCGAAATAACGAGGCGTTGCATATTGAGCAATACAGGAGCCGAGGGATACGATGAAAGAACTTCCTTCGAGCTCAACGTGAGAGCCTTTAGGGGGGAAGCTTCTGGTCAGGGTTTGTCTTGCGCCACCTCTATGAAATATGTAGATGCGAAGGGAGCTGGAGAGGAGGCTGGAAGGATCGTTAAGGATGGCAGGAATTTTGTGACTTGGAGCGAAGGCAAGTACCAAGTATTTTTCGGACCTATAATAACAGCAAATCTGCTGGAGCACCTGGGAGAGGCAGCGTCGGCTTTCATGGTAGACACAGGATTATCTTGTTTAGCAGGAAAGATTGGAGAGAGAATCTTTCCAGAGGATCTCACGATAATTGATGATGGGACAGTTGAAGATGGACTTTCATCTAGAACATTTGACGACGAGGGTATTGAAACTAGGAAGAATTTCATAGTGAAGAGTGGGGTTGTGAAGGGTTATCTTCATAACACAAAGACTGCTATGAAGTTCAAGGCAGAGAGCACGGGTAATGCGGGTTGGATAGTGCCCCTACCTTGGAATGTGGTAGTGGAGAGCGGAAGTATTGGGTTCGAAGAGGCACTGGAGAGTATCAAAAGCGGACTTTATGTGGTTAGCAACTGGTATACAAGATTTCAAAATTACAGTACTGGAGATTTTTCTACCATTTGTAGAGATGGTGTTTTCTTGATTGAGAATGGTAAAATTAAAGGAGCGCTAAAAGGGGTGAGGATCAGCGACAACCTACTCAGACTCTTCAGTTCGGTGAGCGGAATATGTAAGGAAAGGAAGTGGGTAAAGTGGTGGGAGGTTAGGACTCCAGCTCTTCTGCCTGGCATCATAGCGAATGATGTAAGGGTAACAAAAGCTCAGGGCGCATAGTTTAAAAAGCGACAAAGTGACCTCTCCCCCCATCCTCTTGGACGTGATCTTCCTGCTAAGAGAGCTGAAGAGTGCTCAAAACTAAAAATCTGAAGCTTTCTTGCCGAGTCCTTGTAGAAAGAATGCAGAGTGTGAGAAAACGGAAATTTCTATGATGCAAGAAATACCAAAGAGGAAAAGTGATGAGCGTACTGGAAAGATTATAAAAAGCAAATATTGAAATAAAAAAATAATTAAAAAAGAAAGAGTAAATGATTAGTTAAAGAGGAATTGATGTTTACTTCTCTACCTCAGCATCCGCAACCTTTAGGGCTTCATCGAAGGCATCTATCCCGAAGTCGATCTGCTCCTTGTTTATGATGAGAGGTGGTGCGATCACGAAGTGGCTTATCCACGTTGAAATCGATACGCCCCGCTTGTTCAGCTCAGCTGCCACTTTGTCAACCATGAGTGGAAGACCTGCCGCCTTGTCTGCGCGTGTGTTGAAGGGTTTCTTTGTCTTCCTGTTCTTCACTATCTCCAAGGCCCAGAATAGACCTATTCCCCTCACATCGCCAACAGAGACATGCCTGTCCTTGAGCTCGTTGAGCCTTTTGCCAAGATACTCGCCCATCTTTTTGGTTTTCTCGAAGAGGTTGAGACGCTTATATTCATTGATTGCAGCCACGACGGGCGCCATAGCCAACGGATGTGCCTCATATGTGTGTCCGTGGGCGAAGTAGTTCTCTTCGAAATATTCGGCGATCTTTCTAGTTGTTGCTGTGATGCCCAACGGTGTGTAAGCTCCAGTACTTCCCTTTGCTGTAGTTAGTATGTCGGGTTTAACGCCCCAGTTATCAACTGCAAACCACGTACCAGTCCTTCCCCATCCTGACATCACTTCGTCCGCGATGAAGAGGACATTGTTTTCCTCAGCAATCTGCTTTAGCCTCGGAAGGTACTCCTTCACAGGAACCAAAACACCATTAGTTCCCACGACGGGCTCCACAATGATTCCGGCAACATTTCCCTCATTCTTTATCATATAATCCACGTATTCTGCACAAGTTATGCCACACTCAGGATACTCCTGCTTGAATGGGCACCTGTAGCAATAACAGTCCGGAGCAAAGATCACGCTTGAGATCTTGCCAGTTGGTTCTATGAACCATCTCCTAGGATCGCCTGTGCAAGCGATAGATCCCATCGTTGATCCGTGATAGGAGTGATACCTCGAGATTATTTTGTATACACCTCTTGGCTTCTGGTACATCATAACAATCTTCAGAGCCGCCTCATTCGCCTCGGTCCCGGACGTGGAATAGAAGATCTTTTCTAGTCCCTGTGGTAAGATCTTCACAAGTGCCTCACTTACTTTTGCTCTAACTTCCAGAGCATAGGCAGGAGATATGTATGGTATCTTCTTCGCTTGCTCAATGATGGCATTTATCACAGCCTGGTTCTTGTGGCCAAGGTTGGAACACATCAGTTGCGATGAAAAGTCCAGCAGTTTTCTACCTGTAACGTCTGTGAAGTATACCCCTTCTGCGTCTATTATGTGGAGAGGTTTCTTCCAAGCTTTTTGGGCACGCCATGTGCCATACGTGTATTTTGCTACTAATTCCACAATTTCGTCAGGTTGTCCAGACAAGTTTTGACCTCCTTTAGTGCGTAACGATTGACTGAATAAGGTATTAAACTTTTGCTACAATTTATAATGATTGTAATAATTGTTATGATGATGAAAATTAACACGTGACGAAAGTGCTGACAGTGAGAGCCCACTAAATATTTTAAAAGTGGAGTAGCTTATATGATAGGTCGAATCTGCATGGCATTGTATTTTAGGAAGAAAGGTTTCGAGGGTTTGAAGAAGGTAAGCGAAGCTATCGATTTAGTGATGAAGGAGTTCGGATCAAAAGATTTTGAGTCGGAGACTATACCTTCTCAAGAAGCTTTTGGGAGGGTTCTAAATGAGGACATGATATCGAAGTGTGATGTGCCGCCCTATGACAGATCGGCTGTGGACGGGTTTGCCTTAAGGTCAAGCGAGACCTTCAGCGCCAGTCCTTCCAACCCTGCTTTCTTCGTTTTGAAGGGTACTATTGAGGCAGGGCACGAAACTGGAGAAATTGGTGAGGGAGAGTGCTATGAGGTTTATACAGGAGCGCCCATTCCAAGAGGGGCGGACGCCGTAGTCATGCTTGAGGATTGTGAGGTTGAGGGAGGCCGGGTCAAGGTAAAGAGGGCTGTTCCCAAGTTCGCGAACGTTTCCCTGAGGGGGGAGGACATAAAGGCAGGGGAGGTTGTTATCAGGAAGGGCGAGCTTTTGAGATCCTGGCATATCGGTGTTTTGGCTTCGATAGGTGAAGAGAGGGTGGTGGTGAGAAGGAGGGTGAGGGTGGGGGTCTTCTCGACTGGTGACGAGTTGATAGAGCTCGAGAACGCAAAAAAAGCGCAAGCATGGAAGATTGTGGACTCCACAAGACCAATGATAGTCGGAGCTCTTAGGGAGATCGGATGTGTGGTACTCGACAAGGGAATTTTGCCAGATGATTACAACAGAATTTCTGATGAGTTGAGAGAGCTCTCAAAGACATCGGACATGATAATCACCATTGGTGGAACCTCTTTGGGTGGAAAAGATCTGGTTCCTGATGTGATTAGGTCGCAGTTTTGTATGCTCTTCCATGGTCTAGCGGTCAAACCCGGGAAACCAACTGGTTTTGGCGTGGTTGAAGGTGTGCCTGTAGTAACCCTGCCCGGATACCCAGTTTCTGCACTGATAGGATTTGAAGTCTTGGCAATGCCGCTTCTCTATTCTTGGATGGGGATAACACCACCAAAGAGAGATAGAGTCACGGCGGTTATGACTAGGAGGGTTGCGACCACCCCAGGCATTAGACATTTCCTCAGAGTAGCGTTGAAGAGGAGTGATGGAAGACTCTACGCAGAACCCATAGCACTCACTGGGTCAGGACTCCTTTCCTCAATAACCAGAGCAGATGGGCTGGTTATAATACCAGAGGATCTCGAAGGAATAGAGGAAGGAGCAGAGGTTGAGGTTGAATTGCTCAGGAAGGTTTGATCCACATGAGGAGAATATTTCATAAATTGATGAGTGTGGAAGAGGCTAAGGCGAGAATACTCAGCAGCATAAGAATGGAGCAGAAGATTGAGCTCGTGAAGATCTCGGAATCAAGTGGAAGAGTTTTGGCAAGGTCAATTGTAGCGAATATCGATCTACCCCCATTTGACAGGGCTGAAATGGACGGTTTTGCTGTGTCTTCTTCGGACATTGAAGGGGCCTCTGAACAGAGACCAGTGGAGCTGAGGGTTATTGGGAGAATAGACGCAGGCGAGGTAATGCTTAAGGAGATCAACAGAGGCGAGTGCATGGAGATAGCTACCGGTGCTCCAATGCCCAAAGGGGCAGATTCGGTGGTTATGGTAGAATACACGAAGAGAGATAGAGACAAGGTTCAGATCTTCAGAGGGACCACACCAGGGGAGAACGTTGCATCTGTTGGTTCAGACATACAGACTGGGGAGATAGTCCTCAGGAGAGGAACTGTCCTAGGAAGGAGGGAAATAGGACTGCTTGCCTCCATGGGCCTAAGGGATGTTGAGGTGGTAAGGAGGTTGAAGATAGGGATAATGTCCACCGGTGATGAGCTTGTGAGTCAGGGCGAGCCCCTACAGTTTGGTAAGATTTACGATGCGAACACCCCATCCTTGACTGCAGCACTTCTTGAAGAAGGAGCAGAGGTTATCGATCTGGGCAGAGCGAGAGATGACTATGAGGACATAAAAATGAGGGTGAGTGAGGGGCTGAGGAGCTGCGACGCAGTGATAGTATCAGGGGGCACCTCTGCAGGTGTGGGCGACATTGTTTACAGGGTTCTCGAAGATCTCTGCGATCAAGGAATAATTGTCCACGGTCTTAATGTCAAGCCAGGAAAGCCCACAGTTGTAGCAGTGCATCAGGGAAAGCCCGTCTTCGGCCTTCCAGGATATCCGGTCTCCGCATTAATGATATTCAATGAAATAGTGAGACCCTTTTTGGAGTACTTCTCCATTACGAGAAAGAAAGGGAGTGCAAAAATATCAGCCAAACTAGCTGAGAGAGTAAATGCTGCAAAGGGTCGGAGGTGGTTCCTTCCAGTCCATGTTGTGAAGAGGGAGGGTTTTAAAATAGCCTATCCTATAATCGCAAGTTCCGGGGCGATTGGAACTCTTGCTAAGGCGGACGGCTACATAGTTGTCGATGAGAATGTCGAATTCTTGGATGAAGGTAAAGAGGTTCAGGTGAATTTATTCGACGAGAGGGAGAATCTCGCAGATCTTGTGATCATAGGAAGCAACTGTCCAGCGCTGGACATGCTACTCGAGATCCTTTTCAATAGATCAGGTATAAAGTCAAAAGTTGTTAACGTGGGATCCCTTGCTGGGCTAGAGGCTGTCGCCAAGAAAGAGGGGGACATAGCAGGAATACACCTTCTGAACCCCAAGACCATGAGGTATAATGAAGATTTCTTGGAGAGTTTTGGGCTACCGAAGGAAAGTTTGGTTAAGGGCTACAGGCGACTTCAAGGCATAATCGTGAGAAAGGGCAATCCAAAGTCTATAAGGAGCTTCGAGGACCTTTTGAGGGAGGACATAATCTTTGTGAACAGAAACAGGGGATCAGGCACCAGAATACTGACCGACTACATGTTGAGGGAGATCTGCGAGAGCAGGGGGCTGGATTTCGAGACAGTTGTTGCAAGAATAAAGGGCTACAGATGGGAGGCTAAGACTCACTCAGCGGTCGCCGCGGCAGTACACCAAGGAAAGGCAGACATGGGCGTTGGTGTGATGATCGCCGCGGTAAACTATGGCCTCGATTTCATCCCAATTGCGCATGAGGAGTATGATTTTATTGTATCCCCGGAGAGCTTCGACGCAGAACCCGTTAAGGAGTTCTTGAGTATACTCAAATCGAAGGAGTTTCATGACGAACTCTTGAAGTTGCCAGGGTATGCTAAATTTGAGTGAAATGTGTGGTGACCTCCTCACCGCCCTAAAGGACAGGGCTTCCACTTTTCTAGTTGCTCCCTCACAGCCTCTGCTCGGGGAGCGTTTCTGAACTTTCCCTTTTTTTTAAGGGGCGAGGTTCCTGCTTCGTCCGTAGGGCTCGATCCATACAGTTGCGGAGGCCCAGCGTTGGACCTCATATCACCAGCGCACAGGCGCCTTAGGGATCCCCGCATCTGTGAAGATGTGCGGCAAGAAGAGATTAATTTTCGGCTTTCATCACCACCCTTTCGGAAGGGAATTCCCGCCGATAAAGTTAAAGATTCTGCGATGACATCCGCAGATAATTTTTGTTTATAGTGAAAAGTTATTAACACTTGAAGAGCGAAGTATTCACAGAGACTGATTTTATTTGGAGTTGGTTAAATGGGGAAAAAGACGGTCCTTTACAAAGTCCACAGTGAAATGGGACAGATTGTGGAATTTGCAGGCTTCGATATGCCCTTGCGGTACAATGGCATCTCAAGTGAAGTGATGAGTGTCAGGAATCGGGCAGGACTCTTCGACGTGAGTCACGTGGGAAGGGTCGTCATTTCCGGTGAGGGAGCAGGCCCTTTCTTAGACTACATCACATCCAACGAGATATCAAAGCTGGAACTTTACCAGGCAAGGTACGCACTGATTTGCAATGAGAACGGGGGTATCAAGGATGACGTAATCGTCATCAGAACTGGCGATCGCTCTTATTTGGTTGTTTGGAATGCGACGAACAGAGAGAAGAATATGAAATGGGTTAATGAGCACGTAGGCGGCTTTGATGTTGAAATAGAGGACATCTCAGACAGAAGTTTCATGCTTGCACTGCAAGGACCTCTCGCGGAAGTGATCCTGCAACCGATATGCAGCAAGAGGTTGGATGTGGTGAAGAGGTTTAGGGGCTTGGAGGGATATATAAAAGCCGCCAAATGCATCATAACTAGGACGGGGTACACCGGCGAGGACGGATTTGAACTGATTTCAGAGGACACCGTTATGGCGGAGGATGTTTGGAGGAGTCTGATATCTTCGGGAGCTACTCCAGCGGGTTTGGGTGCCAGGGATGTTTTGAGGATCGAGGCGGGGTTGCCCCTTTATGGGCATGAGATAAACGAGGAGATAAATCCTTTCGAGGCTGGACTTGATTTTGCTGTGAAGCTTCAGAAGGAGAACTTCGTGGGAAAGGAAGCGCTGGAGAGACTTAAAGACAGTATCTCCAGAAAAAGAATGGGCATAAAGATGATGGAAAGGGGGATACCTAGAGAGGGATACAAGGTATTCTCTGAAGAAAAGGAAATCGGATTCGTCACGAGCGGAACCTACTCGCCTACCATAAATTGTGGGATAGCCATGGCATATCTCCCATTGGGAATGAAGACAGGAGACGAAGTTAAAGTTAAGATCAGGGAGCGCTACGAGAGGGGGGCAATATCAAATCTTCCGTTCTATGATGTTGAAAAGTACGGATGGAAGAGGAAGAGGTAGGTTTATCAAAAGCAAATCATATTTTATCAAGGAAGGTGCTTTTAGTGAATATCAACATAAACCTCAGCCATATCTCCGGAGAGAAACTGATGGAGGCGGTCGGAGCCTCTAACATACAGATAACCACAAACATAAGTGTGGTCAAACTCACCGCAGTTGATGATGCGCTCGAGTGCAGTTTCATATTTAGCGTTAATTACAACCCTGCAGTGGCAAATCTAACAATAAAAGGGGTCGCGAGAGTGACGGGGGACAAAAAGGAGCTTGAAGAGATCAGGAAGTCGTTTGAAGGTAAGAGGATGCTACCTTCCCCACTCCTACAGACGATAGCGAACGTTTCATTTGTTGAAGGAGTGATACTTGCAAGATCGCTCAATATCCCACCTCCATTGCCACTTCCCACAATTCCGCAACCCACAGAAAGCAGGGAAGGTTCGGCAAGGCCAAGTTACATAGCATAGACCCATCAGAGTGTCATTCTATTGAGCTTATTGATCACAATAAGAGATCAGATACATCACTTAACAAAATCAGAAAGCCCTAGCCTCTCTGCAAGACCATGCCCTTCGATTTTTGAATCAAGTAAAGAAAGACGACGATAAAAGCTAATATAGTGATTATGAGCATATTGTAAAAAGATTTGAGGGAAAATTCATGAATGTGGTTTTATTTGTGGATGGAAAAGAGGTTCCGCTTAACGAGTTCGTAAGTCGGATGCTCGGCGGCATGGTCTCTGGGGCCGTTATGACACTGAAGGGTGTGAATGAAGATTGGAAGAGTCTGGAGATCAAGATACAAAGATAGATCAGTCTTTGGCGAGCCGCTCGCTGTTGAAGGCTGTGATATTCCTCGCTCGTTAAAGTTAGGCTGTAAAAAGTAGGTATGTTCTGAATTATGCGTGTCATTGAATTGGTGCAGATAATCGAAAGTACAACTCTATCCCTTGGGAGAGATCGTCAAAAAGATCTCGCCGAAGAACTCGCGCTTTGCCTTGCAAATAGGACAGATAAAGGGCGGCTCCTCACGAAATGCGACATAGCCACATTGTTTACAATACCAAAACTTCATTCCCCCAACAACCTCCACAACTTTTTCACCAACAATCTTTTCTGCAGTAGCTTCTTGGCTCAAACGACCGCTAAGCGCCCTCTCGATGAGCCTGGCAGGTCTCCGTTCTGGCACAGGCTGAATCTTTCTCTTGCCCTCATAAATATCCTTGCTCACATATAGACCACAATAGCAGGCACCAAATTCCTCGACGTCTGCATCTCTGTAGTCACAGGGGCAGATAATGTCCTTATCCAGTTCAAATATCCCTGTGGCAAACCTGCAAGGGCAGGAAGGGTACCCGTATCGCTCCTCGTTTGTCTTTAGACCCTCAAGCAGATCATTGAGAAAAACAGGGTCGGGGTTCAGTTTGTAGCCTCTGGATTCAGCATCCATCTCTGCCCTTTTTCTAACTTCATCGATTGAAGTCAAGCCAGTGCACCATTTATCTGATCTTCTCTAAAACCTGTGATTATTACTTTGTCGTCAACAATTATCAGAGGGAAAAGAAGTTGAGCTCCGCGGCCAGTAATTTCAGCCTTGACTTTTTCCAGATCTTCTTTTGATAATAGATCTACATCCACATACTCATATTCCACATCTTTGTCCTTGAGAAATTGCTTGGTCTTCTTGCACCATGCACAGGTGCTAAGGGCATAAAGGAATACTTTATGCTTCTTATTATTACCAGGTACTTTTACGATTTTCATACGATATTTTTTCTCGTTATAGATATTTTTGGGTTTCTAAAAAAAAATGTTGACAAAGATTTGCACAAAGCCTTAGGGATGTAGTTTTCAATTCCGCGAATTAAAAATGGGTATTTTTTAGTGTTATAGACCCAGCTCTCTTTGAAGAAGTCTTTTGAATTCTTCCTTAGATGGGACCCTACCTGAAAATACCAATTTATCGTTTATTACAACGGCAGGGGTTGAAAGTATATCGTACTTTTCAGCCTCCTCCGAGACTGCGGACATGTGTAGAACCTTGACGTCGAGCCCCAGCTCCTTCGATGCCTCTATTGCAACTTTTTCTGTTGCTTTACACCTTGCACATGGAGGATCGGCCCCAAAGATCTTTATGGAATGTTCTGGCATATCATCACCGATTCCATATTAAAATTTAATTCAAATATATAGATATCGCTAAATATAGTTTAATATGGGAAGGTTAGAGAAATGTAATTTCATACTGATCATTATGAGGGAGCCAAGGTGATTGAAGAATTGGGATTCAAGGGTTAAGGTTGAATGATAATGGTTGATGCTTTGATTGATGATTAATGAGTGGCCTCCTCCCCGCCC
Organism: Candidatus Methanomethylicaceae archaeon; assembly: GCA_049970435.1. Classification (GTDB taxonomy): domain Archaea; phylum Thermoproteota; class Methanomethylicia; order Methanomethylicales; family Methanomethylicaceae; genus JBMFMY01. The sequence goes on along the minus strand of JBMFMY010000028.1, from coordinate 63 downwards.
TAACGGACGGGGCTTCCAATTTTCTTTAGTTACTCCCTCACAGCGCTCGGGGAGCGTTTCTGA
>JBMFMY010000027.1:0-10350 GCA_049970435.1 Candidatus Methanomethylicaceae archaeon | reverse complement strand
CTTTGAATATAGCTAGGAGGCTCACTGAGGGCTTACTTGAAAGGGTCGGCAGAGAGGCATACGAGCTCGTCAAGCGCGGCCTACCAGATGACGAAATAGCCTCACAGCTCTCTTTAAAGTACAGCCTGGAGGGTCGTGGAGATGCAGCAGATACCAGCTAAAAAGCGCATCGAAACTTTAAAGCTGTATCTTCTAGGCTACAGCTACGATGAGATAGTTAAGGCTACTGGCATCTCTAAGGGCTCGGTTGTAAACATGAGCTTAGAGAGATTTCGACAGAGATCAAGAAGAAGGGATTAAACGTAACCCAAGCATCCCTAGGCCTAAAGTTCTATGAGAGAATCAAAGGGCTGACCGAGCCCCAGAACCTAGATGGGTACATCAAGATGTGTGAAAGAATCTCACCACCAAACTTCCCAATAGATAAATTCATCGACGTGGCGATCAGGCTACATGAGCTAGAGGAGAAGGCCGGCAAGAACTATGAGGAGGCGTTGAAGGACATAGAGAGGGAGTTAAGGAGAAATCCTCCATTTTGAGGGAGTTAAGCTCCCAAGTCGAGGTTTTAGAGGGGAGAAGGGCCTGCTTAAAGGGTGAGCTGAAGAAAGTGGAGGCTGAGCTTGCTTCCGCTAGGTCTAAGCTCGGCGAACTAATTAAGGGGGTTGAGAGCTTAGAGGGGCTGGGCGTAGACAAGGTGTGCAAGCTATCCACATTTGTGAGGGAGTGCGAGGAACTTGGATACAGCGCCGAGAGGCTAAAAGAACTCATCAAACTCGTTGGTGAGAGAGCAGCGCTCGAGAAGCAGAAAGCCATCCTCCTAAGAAAGCTCGCAACTCTAAAAGAAGAGGTCAAGCGCGCTGAGAGGGAAAAGCTGGCCATGATGGAAGAGGACAAACGCCTCTCTGTGGTGAGTAGTATCCTAGAAAACCGCACAACCAGCATGGCATGCCTAAGTTGCGGCAGGATAATATTTCTGCCCGTACCAACAATGCGGGAGCTAGGGGAGGCCATGAGAAGGGGACTGATATACCCGACAAGATGCCCCTACTGCGGCTACATAAACCAAATCGGCCCGCGCGACATACTCGCAAGCATCGCATGGACTATTTTAGCATCATAAAATCGCACAAATACTCGCCAAAATTAAAAAATTTCAATATTGGTCTAGACCACAAATCAGATTTAAAGATCCGCGATGAGGATTGGAGATTGTGAGAAAAGAAGAAAAAGAGAGATTGTTGGAAAGATCAAGTTTAAAGATGCTGCAGATTTTCACTTCTTGCGAGGGGATTTTGATTTATCTGCCTTCAATTAGGAGCAATCACCCCATTTGTTCTTAAAGTCAAAACTTTTGGAAAAAGGGATCGAGTTCCAGCAGCCTCATCCTTGAGGCAGGAAGCCCACAGGCTTTCAGCAGTGAGAGCTCGCGATCAAACCACCCGTGGGGGGCCAGCTGGAGAACATGAAGTGGCTCTTTGCATCCCCCAATGGAGTTCTTCGCAGTCTTTTGTGCTTGAGTTCATAATCAGCTGATGGTAATGCTCCACAACCAATTATCTCTTCGTGAGGAAGATTGGTAAGAAGTCCCTACCACTGAACCTACCAAGTCCACCTCTCCAGCATCCTTTTTCTGAATACTCCTTCACCCCGTCTACGGGATACCCTCCACCCGCGATTGCCACCGGAACAGGGTCGGCCGTGTGACTCCTAAACTTGCTCGATGTTGTGTGGTCAGATAAGATTGCGATGCGTGTCTCATCGAAATCGACTCTGTCCATAATTGCCCCCAGCATCGTATCGACCTTCCTGATCATTTCGACCTTTCTTGTGATATCCCCGTCGTGGCTGAGCTCATCCGTACCCTCCACATGGATCAGGACAAAGTCATGTTCCTCGAGCGCCTTCAGCGCTGCATGTGCCTTTGCCATGAGATCCGTGTCTGGTCCATCGGTCGCACCGGGGACATCGATGAGATCAAACCCGCAGAGCTTGCAGATGCCTTTAATCAACGGAACGCCAGCTATCCCCGCTGCCTTGAGGCCATGTATTTCGGAGAAGTTCTTCAGGCAGGGTCTCACTCCGCCCCCCCAAGGTATTATCACATATCTCTTTCTCCCATTCGAGTACCTACTGAGAACTTTTTCGCTCAGCCTCATGAACCGCCTCAGGATCTCCGCCGTGGCATTGATATTTGGATCACAAGAAACCGCCTCTGGATTTGTTAACTTGGCATTCCGCCTTGGCTGTTGTGTTCTGACCGCTTGTGAGATCCCCTCTCCCTGGAGAACTAGAATGCCACGGTATGTAGCTGTGTGTTTAAATAGGACCTTTTTACTCTCAAAAACCTCACTGCATGCTCTGTTTATGGCCTCTTCGAGCACCTTATCCTTGAAGATTACCCTCTCGTCTAGGATCAGGTCCTCTGGGCTCAGTTCGCATATGTTGCACCGGTATGCGACGCCACTGCCGAGTTCGATACCAGATCCGGCCGCCTCAAGTGGACCACGACCGGTGTAATTCTTTTCAGGGTCATAGCCGAGGATTGCGAGGTGTGCAACATCGCTCCCCGGAGCCACCAATCGTGAAACAGGATCCATCATCCCAGATGATCCCATCGCAGCGATCTGGTTGAAGTTCTCAGCCTCTGCTGCCTCGAGCGGTGTCTTCATCCCAAGATCTGCGAGAGGGAAATCTGCCATCCCGTCAACAACCACCATAATAAAATGCATAAATTAAAATTGGAGAAAACTTTTTTATTAAGTTATTCTTTAGATATGGATGGATAAACTATCCAGGTGGTTACAATGAGGGGAATGGGAGTTCTGATAGTAGTAGCATTATTGTTGTCCGCGATAAATACGGTTGCAATAATTTACATGACGAACAACATCACAGAGATTAACCACAATATCCAGTTGATCAATGCAACGCTTAGCAATCTAAATAAGGAATTCATGTACTTGGAAAGCGAATTAAAGATAATAAAAGAGATGCATTATCCACTCTTAATAAAAGATGGGCTTGGAAGGATTGTAACGATAAGCTCAGAGCCCATGAGGATCGTTTCAGGCGCTCCGTCGATAACAGAGATTCTCTTCGCAATTGGAGCCGCAAGGAAGCTCGTGGGTGTGGATATATATTCGAACTACCCAAAGGAGCTCTTGGAGCTTGAAAAGAACGGCACAATTGTCACGGTAGGAGGCGTGACCACGCTTGATCCGGAGATGGTAGCGGCCCTGAGACCAGATTTGGTTTTATTAGACGCCAGCCTGCAGTCTAAGTTTGTACCAGCCTTAGAAGGGCTTGGGCTGACTGTTGTAACGATAGAATCTAAGAGTGTGGCGGATATCATAAGCAACATCCAACTTATATCAAAGATAACTTCTAAACTGGAGGAAGGAGCACGGGTAACCGAGCAGTTGAATATTGCCATACAAGAGGTATCTAAGGCAGTTTCCACTCTGCCACCCACAAAGATCCTGTACTTGGTGTGGCCCAATCCAATGTATACCGCGGGAAAAAATACCTACATAAACGAGCTCATATCGATAGCCGGTGGGGAGAACGTTTTCAGTAGTAGAAGCGGATGGTTTGTGGTTAACCCAGAAGATGTGGTCTCTGCGAGACCAAGTGTAATTGTCATGAGTAGCATGTCCCTGCCCAAAAGCGCCGAGGAGCTCTTCTCTTACATCCGATCGCTCCCAGGCTTCGAATACTTGGATGCCGTAAAAAACAACAGGATCTACATACTCACGGGTGAGGCTTCAAATGCGCTGGAGAGGCCGGGGCCGAGGGTGGCGGATGGGATCTTCATTCTGGGATACATCCTCCATCCAGATGCTTTCAATGTATCGCTTCCCAATATTATCAGTGACTATACAGCTTACATAAGGAGATAAACGATGCTGGCACATTTCAGGCAGAAGAGGGCGAGGTTTGCGGCATATTTGACAACTTTATTTATTCTTTTGAGTATAGCATTAATGGCCTCCTTAATGATAGGGAGCTACGCAATTTCGCCCCATGAGGTCTTGGATGTTTTGTTCCAGTCAGGGAGAGACCCTGTGGCCAGGAGCATACTTCTCAACTACAGAGTCCCAAGGACGCTCATGGCATCCATAACAGGCTTCGTCCTAGGAGTCTCTGGAGGGGTTATCCAGACATTGACAAGAAATCCGTTGGCAGATCCCTACATAACCGGGATTTCCTCTGGTGCGGCGCTTGGGGCTGCTGTGGCATTCATTATTCCTTTCTTGCCTATATTTTCTGTTCCTTTTTTTGCGTTCATGGGTGGGTTCTCGGCGCTTCTCCTGACTATGTTTTTGGCAAAGAAAGCCAACGCGGGACCTATCGGATTCATACTTGCTGGCATAGCTGTAGGGACATTCGCAAGCGCCGTATTAATGATCGTCCTTGCATTGGTTGCAGAGAAGGCTCACGGAATTCTGAATTGGATTTATGGATCCTTCTCCACATCCACTTGGACACATGTCACAGTTGTATCACCAATCGTGGTACCAGCGGTTCTTTATTTATTCATAAAGGCAAGGGATTTGAACATACTTTTGTTTGGGGAAGAGCACGCGACTCAGCTCGGGATCAGGGCAAAGACATTGTGGAGACTTATGCTTGTGGTTTCCAACCTCGCCATCTCAACATGCGTTTCCTTCAGCGGGATAATCGGTTTCATAGGATTAGTCGCGCCTCATATGGTCCGGCTAATGGTTTCTTCCGATAACCGCTTTGTTCTGCCTCTTGCGGGGTTCACAGGCGCACTCTTGCTCTTATTCTCTGATGATCTCGTCAGGAGCCCTATGAATCCGATAGCAGAAATTCCGGTGGGGGCGGTCACGTCCTTGATTGGGGTTCCGTTCTTTGTGTACCTCCTGTTGAGAAGGGGGAGCAGGTTTGGTATGTAGCATAGTTGTGAATAAGGTCTCGGTTCGTTTCGACTCCTCTGCGGTCTTAAATAATATAGAGTTTAGGGTGGATAGAGGAGAGGTTCTTGGAGTATTGGGCCCAAACGGATCTGGCAAGACAACCCTGCTGAGGTGTATCGCTCGGAGCATAAACCCTACATCAGGAAAGGTAATAATCTTTGGAAGGCCCGCAGGGGGTTACACCCACGAAGAATACTCTAAGATGGTTTCCGCTATGTTGCCGAATTGGCCGGGGGGGTTTAGTATGAAAGCCTACGAAATCGTCCTAATGGGTTGCAGGAATAGATCTAGGAACTTTTGGTGGGAAGGGGAGGAAGAGCTGGAGATCGCTAAGGAGGCCCTCCAGCTCCTTGGAGGCCTAGATCTCTTCGAGAGGGACTTTGATACGCTTAGCAGTGGCGAGCAGAGGAAGGTGCTGATCGCAAAATCCCTCGCTCAGAAGACCGACATAATTCTACTCGACGAGCCAGTGGCATATCTCGATCTGAAGCACAAACTTGAAGTGATGAATGTTTTAAAGATCCTTGCAGAGCTTGGCAAGACCGTTGTGGTCTCGCTCCACGAACTCGACCTCGCCTCAGCCTACTGCGACAAACTCTTGGTTTTAAATCGCGGAAAGATTGTGGCTGCAGGGGAGCCTAGGAGTGTGGTCACACAAGAGCTATTGAGAGCCGTCTACGGAGTTGAGGCAGATGTGAAGTGGGACGACGCGCAAAACTACCCCCTCATAATACCAAAGACGAAGTTCCCAAAAGGGGAGGTCGTTTGTCTGAGATGACTCTCAAGGAAGAGCTAGTTAAACTCTTGAGGATCGCGATCTTGAGGGGCTCTGCTGATGGCATAATACTATCAGGTGGAGTAGATAGTAGCCTCCTCGCAGGGATAGCCTCGAAGTTGAGATCGATAACCGGTGTAACTGTGGCGTTCAACGGAGCCCGCGCAAATGATGTACGTTATTCTTCACTTGTGGCTGAGAGAGTTGGTATAAAATGCAAACTAAGAACGTACAGCATAGAGGAGGCTGCGGATGCCGCTAAGGAGGTTGTGAGGATAACAATGAGCTTCGACCACATCGCCATAAGGAATGATATTACAGTCTATCTTGCATTGAAGACGTGTGCAGAGGAGGGAATAAGCATAGTTATGACTGGGGACGGTGGGGATGAACTCTTTGCAGGTTATGAGTACATGACGAGAATGAGCGAACATGAATTATCTAAATACATTAATTTGCTATCAGAGGTTTGGGCCTTCTCGTCGCCGTTGCTGGCACAGTCCCTGGGATTGGAGATCGTCCAGCCTTACTTAGACAGGGAGGTCGTTGATTTTGCAAAGAGATTGCCGTACCAATGGAGGGTCATGAAATCTGACCGGGTTTACGGAAAGTGGATTCTGAGGGCGATCCTCAAAGATCTTGGACTTCCGGAGATCGCCTGTAGGGAGAAGGAGCCGATTGAGACTGGAAGTGGGAGTTCCATCATCTCAAAAATTTTGCTCGAAGAGCTTGGCGATGAGGCAGAAGAGATCGAGGAAGAGGCGCTCAGAGAAGGCATAAAATTCTGGAGCAGGGAGCAGATCTATTTTTACAAGATATTCAAGGAAACCTTTGGAAAGATCCCAAAGGCAAATGAGGGTGAAAGAGGGTGTGCCTGTTGCGGTGCACCGCTGAACCCAAAAAAGATCAATTGTAACATATGCGGTTTTTTAAATGAGGGAAGAAGGGATGGGTAAAAGAGGCTTAGCATTCTTTTCAGGCGGTAAGGACTCGATCTTCTCTCTATGGAAGGCCAAGGAACAAGGGATCCCAGTAGACCTTCTGTTATTCAACACCCACGACTTTCCTAGGCCGAATATTCACGAGGTTAACTTTGCCGTAGTCCGAGCGATCGCATCGCTCATTGGGATACCGTTTTATACACTTCACCTTGAGGATGGGCAAGAGTATTCAAAGCTCAGCAATTTCTTTTCAGACCACAACGTAGGATGGGTGATCGCTGGTAGCATAAGCTCAAAAGATCAATTAAAATGGTATGAGGGGCTATGTGATGAGGTTGGGGCTGAGCTCTATGCGCCACTTTGGGCAGGTGAGAGATCCTCCAGTCTCGGCACACTTGCTGAAGAGGTTGCCTGGGGGGTGAAGGCTGTTATCTGTGACCTAGATCCGTCAATGCTCCGTAAGGAGTTGCTGGGAAGGGTGATCGACGCGGATTTGGTTGGGGAGCTCTCTTCTTCAGTAGAGCCGTGCGGAGAGTGTGGCGAGTACCACACCTTGGTGCTGGAGGCGCCCATCATGAGTGGGAGGATAGTCTTGGAGAATTGGATCATCATGAAGGGTTGGAACCGATACATGCTCAAAGTCGATAAGTTCAGAGTGGAGAAGACTAGTAAATCCCGCCTCTCTGGACGGGATCTCTATAGGTGATTTTGGATGGTGGTTGGTGCAATCGCCGAACATGGTGGTGATGTCTTCGAGGTCTCGGAGGCGATAGGGCTTCCCCCAGAATACATAATTGACTTCAGTTCAAGCATAAACCCATACGGACCACCTCCTCGCGCCCTCGACTCTATTAAAAACTCCCTCCAATACATAAGATTCTATCCGAGCAGATCTTATCTGAGGTTAAAGAAGAGCATAGCCGGGTATGCAGGAGTTGAGCCGGAGGAGGTCATTATTGGTTGTGGCGCTACGGAACTCATCCACTCCATAATTGCGAGGTTTGTAAGAGGGCCTATGGTCCTTCCCCTCCCGACCTTCAGTGAGTTCGAGGTAGCAGCCGCAGCATTTGGTCTGGAGGTGAAGTTCATAAAACCTTGCGGGATAAGACTGAACTTGGATGATGCTACAGAGATTGTCAAAAGTGAGAATGTAGGTTGTGTTGCGCTCTGCAACCCGAATAACCCAACAGGAGAGGTACTAGAGAAGGAAAGAGTCCTAAAATTGATCGAAGCGGCGGCAGAAGTGAAAACTATAGTGATTGTTGATGAGGCATATTACGAGCTCTCAGAGGGTGTGGAGACGCTAGTCCATTTGACCAAAGATTTCTCAAACCTTTTTGTTCTGAGGTCCCTCACCAAGCCTTTTGGATTCCCAGGGTTGAGGGTCGGGTACGGGGTGTGTAACCCCCGGCTTGCGGAGAGGTTTGAGGCCACTGCAATAAGCTGGAGGGTGGGGGCATTAGAAGAGGCGGCGGCTCTCTCAGCACTTGAGGACTTGGACTTTCTCAAACGGTCAAAGGAGATGATAGTTTCAGAGAAGAATAGACTCCACGAGAGAATAAGATCGATTAGGGGACTTGTTCCACTCCCTTCCAGAGCAAATTTTTTCATGATCGAAACTAGTGAGAGTGGCCTTTCTCCGAAGGGCCTTAGGTGGAGGCTGCTCTCCCACGGGGTCCTTGTTAGAGACCTGAGCTCCGTGAAGGGACTGCCGGGTTCATATATCAGAATCTCTGCGAGGCGTTCTCAGGAGAACGAAGTACTGATCGACGCCCTTTGCAATCTAATCTCATCCATGGGAAAGCTGTACCCAAATAATCCAGTTTGTGCCAAAAAAAAGTGCCATTCCTTTAATATGATTGATTGTAGGCTTTGCTTCTGTCCCTTCTACCCTTGCTTTGACAGGACGACGGGTGGGAAGTTTGTGGAGCGCGAGGCAGGGGGCTATATTTGGTCCTGCGCAGATTGTTTATGGGTCCACCGTGCGGATGTCGCGGAGAGGGTGATACAAGAACTTTCTGGTGTTGATATAGGTTCTCTAGATCCAGAAAGACTGCAAGATCTTAGGAGGCGCGTACTGGAGGTTCTTCCTCCTTGATATTCGAACAAATTATCATTTTATTGCTCGCTTTTTCCATAGATTTGGTCATTGGAGAGCCTCCAAGTTGCATACACCTGACAGTCTGGATAGGAAAGTTTTCAGATAAAATGGAGAAGTTACTGAGGAAGGTAATCAAAAAGGAAAGAGTTGCTGGGATTTTACTTGCAATTTCGTCCCTGGCTTTTTTCACATTCCTCGTCCTTTTCTTGATACACACACTAGTTGGTATATGGTGGCTTTACATACTGGTCTCTGCTCTAATTTTTAAGATGACCTTCGCATACACCAGCATGTTCAGGCACGTCCTCCCTATAATGAACTCCCTAGACTCCGATCTTGAGAATGCCAGAAGGTACCTTTCCCTTGTGGTGAGGAGGGACACCTTATCCCTCGATAAACCCCTTGTAGCCTCCGGAGCTATAGAAACTGTTGCCGAAGGATTTGTTGATGGCTTCATCTCGCCAGTATTCTTTTACTCTGTATTTGGGCTACCTGGAGCTGTTGCATACAGAGTGATAAATACCCTTGATTCTATGGTGGGTTATAAGAACAAACGTTACCTATACTTCGGTTGGTTCTCTGCAAAACTCGACACAGTGGCAAATTATTTGCCTGCAAGGCTTACCTTCGTGATCTTTGTTTTCTCTGCATTCATACTTAGGAAGGACTGGAATAGGGCGATCTTTGCGGCCAAAAAGTACCATTCTGCCACAGAGAGCAAGAATGCGGGCTGGCCTATGTCGACAATGGCTGGAGCTCTTGGCGTGAGGCTGGAGAAGGTAGGCTCATATGTGCTTGGAGAAGAGTTCGAACCACCGTCTTCCGGAAAAAAAATCAGAGAGTCCCTGAAGATCTTTTCGGTAGCCACTCTCTTCACACTCATGCTCTCATCACTTTTAATAATATTTTTGGGGTGGATGTATGAAACGGTGTTTGTTTGAGGGTATCCTGTTGAGAGTGGAGCGCGAGGCCATCACTATTGAGAGCGAGAGGCCGCTCAAGATACTCAGCTCTGCCCCCCTCAATGGTGGGCTCAAGTCCTCGAGTAAGATCATGAACCTGTGGATACCAAAAGAGTTCTACAACAACCCTGAGGAGTACTTCAAGATGCGGGTGAGGGCTCTTGGGGGTGACGATACTGCAGTATGCTTGATGACAGGGGCAGATTTAACAAAAGCAGGGATCGTCGAAAGATCTGAGTGGGGAATACGCGTAGTTGCTATAGTTACCGCTGGCGTTTCTAATGCCGCCTCGGTGACAGATTTTTACGATCCTGACTTGGTAGGCACAATAAACATAATCATTATCATAGATAGAGATCTGACAGATGGGTGTATGATCAACGTTGTGACAACTGCCACAGAAGCAAAATGCAAGGCCCTCTCTTCGCTTGATGTGAGGTCCAAATCGAGCAGGGATCAGGCAACAGGGACATCATCTGATGCTATTCTGGTGGCGTCTGCCGGCAAAGGCAAGGCGCTGGAATATGCTGGTACAGCTACGGGGCTCGGATGGCTTGTGGGCATATGTGTTGAAGAGGCTGTGAGAAAGGCGATAATGAACCACGACAACCTTATGCCAGATAGACCTCTT
>JBMFMY010000026.1:0-10509 GCA_049970435.1 Candidatus Methanomethylicaceae archaeon | reverse complement strand
CGCGGGGAGGGTTCAGAGCCCGACATTGTACGCTCTGTACAGGAGGGAGGTGGAGATCAACCTACACCTTCCAGACCCTTTCTGGACTCTCCGCTGTGAGGTGGAGATTAATGGGCTAAGGTATCAAGCAGATTATAAGATCAGAGAGTTCTTCTCCAAGAAGTATGCGGAGGAGGTTGCAGAGCGCTGTCAAGGAAAGAGAGGATGCGTTAAGGAGGTATTGATCAAGACTAAGAGAATCCCTCCACCGCCGCCCTTCAATTTGGGGGACCTACAGAGAGAGGCTTACAGAATTTTCGGGTACCCCCCTTCCAGAACTCAGCGCATAGCCGAGAAGCTGTACCTCAGCGCAGTGATCTCCTACCCCAGAACCGCCAGCCAGAAGCTACCCCAGTCGCTGGGGCTAAGGAGGATAGTTGAGAGGCTCGGGTCTGTCGATAGATACAGGGATATAGCAAGAAGGATTTTGGAAAAGGGTAAACGAAAACCTAGGGAAGGGAGACTCACAGATCCTGCTCATCCTGCGATTTACCCAACTGGGACCACACCAGCCAAGATTAGTTCAGAGGAGAGCAAAATTTACGACCTAATCGTTAAGAGGTTCTTTGCGGCATTTGGTGATGAGGCAGTTTTTGAGGAAAAGGAGGGGGTTGTGGTAGTCAACCAAGATATTTTCAATGTGAGGGTGAGAAAAGTTTTGGAGCCAGGTTGGACTGAATACTATAAACCCTACATTTGGCTTGGAAATAAAGGGGCTGGGAAGTTCGAGCCACACGACGAGGCGATCATTACCAGAATAAAAGTTGAGGATAAATTCACGCCACCACCTGAAAGGTACAACGTTAGCAAGCTGATAGCATATATGGAGAGATATGGACTGGGGACGAAATCGACTAGAGCTGAGATCATAGATAACCTTTATAGGAGGGGGTACATTGAGGGCAGAGAGATCAAGGTGACAGAACTCGGCTTTTCGGTGGTGGGCATACTGAAGAGGTTCTTCCCAGAGTTGATCTCTGTGAAGATGACTAGCGCCCTCGAAGAGGATATGTCCGAGATTGAGAGCGGAAGGAAAGATCAGACAGAGGTCCTCATGAAGGCGATTGATAGCATAAAGCCGGTTTTCGAGAGGATAATAGAGAGGTACGAAGATATCGGCGAAGGTCTGCTAGATGTCATTGAACAGATGAAGAGGGATTATCTGGGAGCTTGCCCCAAGTGCAAGAGAGGTTTCTTGAAGGTGATAAGATCGAGAAAGACAGGTAAGAGGTTTATAGGTTGTGACGGCTATCCAAATTTATGCAATTTTTCGTGCCCACTCCCACAGAGGGGAAAGATAACCAAAAGCCGAGTCGACTGCAAAATTTGTGGTTATCCTGTTGTAGAGGTCAGGGATGGGTGGAAGAGGTGGAGGTTCTGCATAAATGAGGAGTGCCCTTCGAAGAAAGAGTAGTTGCAGGGTCTGCGGGAGGAGCTCTGCTGGGGAGTTTTGTGAGTTTCATGCCGAGGCCGTGAAGAGGTTGAAGGAGCACTTCGAGGTGTGGAGGGAGAGAAAGGGCACAAGTTGGGAAGAATATCTGAGGGAGATTCTAAAGAATGAGATGGTCGGGGTCTGGGTAAAAGAAGTAGCGGAGTATCTCATCAGAGAGAGTCAGTGAGAGATCTCATCAAGGACCTCCTTTGAGACAGCTTCTTCTCTAGTTCGGCGACATATTCCTGATTTCTCTTCAAGATCTCCTCCCTCGAGGAGATCATCCGCTCGACCTCTTTTGAGGCGGGTCCGCCGATGATAGATCTCACATTTATGTTGAAAAGGGGGTCTGTGGCGCTCTGAATCTGAGAGATCTCAAGCCTCTTACCTGTCTTTTGAAATATCAGTTCGGCGATTCTCTCAGGAGGACTCTCTGACAGAGAGGATGGATGTATATCTTTGGTAATCTCTCCTACCACACGGTGAGCTACCCTGAAAGGCATACCAAGATTTCTTACGAGTGCGTCGGCGAGCTCAGTAGCGACAGAGGATCCCTTCACGACAGAAGCTCTCATGCGCTCTTCGTTGAACTTGATCTTTGCGATTAGGTCGGTGAGGATGAGTAGGGATCTCTTTGAGACTTCGCAGGCATGCCACATGTGCGGTGTGAGCTCCTGCATATCCAAATTGTAGGCAAGAGGAAGCGACTTCATTATTGTCACCATGGAGACAAAATTGCCGATTACATCCCCACACTTGGCCCTCAGAACTTCGGCAGTTACGGGGTTCTTCTTCTGGGGCATAATGCTACTAGTCGAGGAGTGATCGTCAGGTAGATCTACATAACCGAACTCATTCGAGGCCCATATCACGATCTCCTCAGCTAGTCTGCTCACGTCTACCATCATAACCGCTAGTGCTGAGACTCCCTCAAGAGCAAAGTCTCTAGTCGAAACCGCGTCCAAAGTGTTCTCAACCAGTCCATCGAACCCCAAATATTCTGCAATTTTTAGTCTGTCGACAGGATAACCAGTGCCAGCAAGTGCTGCTGAACCCATGGGGGAGAGGTTCACTCGCTTGTAACATGATAAAAGGCGTGCCAGGTGCCTGTCAAACATGTCGAAATATGCTAGCAGATAGTGCGCAAGAGAGATTGGTTGAGCGTGCTGAAGGTGTGTGTACCCAGGCATAACAATGTTTCTATTAGTCTTGCTCTTTTCAAGAAGCACCTTTTGAAGTTCATTCAGACACATGCAGATATCGATTATGAAAGCCCTCAGTCGCATTCTGAGGGCCGTGGCTACCTGATCATTCCTGCTCTTTCCAGTATGGATCTTCCCACCGAGCTCCTCCCCAAGTCTCTTGATCAGTTCACTCTCAACCACCATGTGAATGTCTTCCATATCTGGGGGGATCGCGGATATGCTGATCTCTTTTAGGGCTTTCGCTAAAAGGCGCGCCTCTTCCCTTTTTAATATACCACCTTCTAAAAGACAGAGGATGTGGGCGAGATTTATCTCGATGACCTCTTCCGCGATGTACATATCGTGTTTAGATGAAGATGTGAAGTCAGCTACCTCAGGTGTTAGATCGCCAGACAGTCGCCCGCCTCTTGTTATCTTCAATATTCATCACTTTTTTCTCGATATGACCCTTCTGGAGACCACTGTTTGTAGACCCCAAAGCGGTACGAATCCCCTTGATAGTGACTGATCGAAGGTTGATGATGAGTCGTATGTGGCTGTCTTGAAGTCGTATATAGAGTAAGGAGATTCTCTCCCAATCACCATCGCAGAGCCCTTGTAGAGGCGCATCCTGACCCTACCTTCGACACGTTCGTTGGTTTTGTTGATGAACGATTCAAGATCTTCTCTCAGCGGATCCTCCCACAGTCCTGCGTACACCAGAAAGGTCCATTTGTCATCCACGAGCTTCTTGAATGAAAGCTCTCTCCTGTTTAACACGAGCTTCTCAAGATCTTTGTGGGCCTCTATTATGGTTACCGCCGCAGGACATTCGTAAGTCTCCCTAGATTTAATCCCTACGATCCTGTCCTCCATGTGATCGATCCTGCCAACCCCATTTGCACCCGCCAGCTGGTTCAGGTGTTGGATTAAAGCGACTGGGTCATAGGATCTCCCATCCACTTTGACGGGGACGCCATCCTTGAATGTTATCTCTACTATGGTCGGATCGTTTGGCGCTTTTTCGGGAGGGGTTGTCCACTCCCACACATCTTCCTCGGGTGCATTCCAAGGGTTCGCTAATGGTCCACTCTCGATTGATCTACCCCAGAGGTTCTGGTCTATGCTGTATTTCTTTGCCGACTTGGATACAGGGATCCCATGTTTATTCGCATACTCTATCTCCTGATCCCTGCTCATCCCCCAGTCTCTTGTTGGAGCCAGAACTGTGAGGGACGGGTCTAGAGCCTTAGCAGAGATCTCGATCCTGAGTTGGTCGTTGCCCTTTCCGGTGCAACCATGAGCAACTGCGTCTGCGCCCTCCTTGTGAGCTACCTCAACAAGTTTTTTCGCGATTAACGGTCTTCCCAAAGCCGTAGACACTGGATACTTTTCCTCGTACACGGCATTTGCCTTTATGGCAGGGAAGATGTATTCCCTTGCGAATTCCTCTTTGGCATCTATGGTGTAATGCTTGACAGCCCCCACTTTGTAAGCCTTATCCTCTATGCTCTTGAAGTCCTCCTGCTGCCCCAAATCCACAGTGAGTGTGATTATTTCGGCTTTGTAATTCTCGTGCAGCCACTTTATGGCGACTGAAGTGTCAAGTCCCCCAGAATAAGCCAAAACAATTCTGCTTACCAAAATTTTCTCCCTCTAAATTTTTTATTTTTTCCGAGAGGGGGGAGTGATAAAATTATCTAATAAACTTTTTCTTTTAATACTTCTGAATTTTTATTTCAATATGTTAATTGGTATTTACTTATGAGCTTTGTATACATCTCGTTGTTGAGGACGCACCCAGGATCCGGTGAAGAGTAATCCCCAAAGTAGCAGTAAGCCCTAGCCCTGCACCCCCCGCAGACGTACCTGTATTCGCATACGCCGCAGTGTTCCTTTAGGGAGTCGCGCCTTCTAAGCTCTGTGAAAGTCCTCAGGTCTGTCCAAAGCTCCTCGAGATTGTCCCTATAGATATTTCCGACCACCATTGGGATGAAGACGCAGGGAGTTATGTCACCATTTGGGTTGAGTGCTATGTAAAATCGCCCAGCCCCACACCCGCCGATAAAGTCTGACAATGACTTCAGCCTGTCGGGGAGGTCACTATTCAAGAAGTGCGTGGGGATTTTGGAACAGCTGGCGCCCTCAGTCTGTAGGGCAACCCTTGCGAACTGTGGTGCCGTGGACAATAAGTCAACTTTGCTGTTTTTGAGGCGCTCCCAAAGGAACTTGAGGAGATCTTCCCGCTCACTGGGCGAGAGATCGTTATTGATTATGAATCGCCCCCTACCAGTCGGTACGAAATTGTACATCATGAACCAGTTCACGCCAAGGGATTCGCAAAGGTCAATTATTTTGGGGATTTCGGCTAGGTTGTGGTGGGTCACAGTGGTGGCAACATTCACGAAGAATCCCTCCGCCACGGCGTTCTTTATCCCTTGGACTGTCCTGTCGAACATGCCAGGGATCCCTCGGAAAGTGTCATGAGTCTCTGGGGTAGCGCCATCAAGGCTTATCTGGAGGTACTCGACCCCAGCAGATCTCAGTTCCCTGCACCTCTCCTTTGTGAGGAGGACTCCATTCGTGGCTATAGCAGTGTATATCCCATAACCAGTGGAGTGCCTCACGAGCTCGAGAATGTCTCGGCGAACGAGTGGCTCGCCTCCAGAGAAGGCAATTATCACGACCCCCCAGTTCGCCAACTTGTCTATGCAGCCTTTTGCCTCTTCGGTGCTCATCTCGTGGTAGTTAGAGCGGCCAGCCTCAGAGTAGCAGTGCTTACATCTGAGGTTGCAGTTGTATGTCACGTTCCAGACGACCTGAAAAGGTGCTCCTGGTACAAATGGCTTCGTGACTCCAAAAAGCGCCAGACCTTTGATCACGCTAACAAGACCCCTGCGCCAGTATGGATCTTTGAATTTAGACTTTATTGCTTCCTCGGTTGCTCCGAATGCATTACCTCCAACCTTTAATAGGGCAGAAACTGATTTTTCAGCAAGCTTACACTTGAGGCAGGCATCTTTTCTTAGCCCTAAGTATAACTCTAAAGCTACCTCCAGTCTGGATTTTTTATCTTTATTACAATAGGATGAAAAGCCCCTCAATAAAGCGCGTGCTCCAGGAGCCTCAACAAACTGCCTTAAGAGCTGAATTGTAGAGACAGTCTCCAAGGCTAAGCCCCCTAAAATTTATAGGGCATGTATATAGACCCTTGAGAGAGATTTAAACCTTCTTTAAAGAATAGGGTGCAAATTTTTTTAATCCTAAGACAACTGCCGCTGAAATAACTGTATTGGCGACGATGGAGGCTGTTATTGCCGGAATCATTGCAACCCAAACCAACGCGATGTTTGAGAGTAGCAAGGGAATCCAGTCAGGCGAAGCTAAAGCAGTAGATGAGGTTATCTTTGAGAATGTAGCATAGGCTCCGAGGAGGGTCGGAGATAGAGTGGCTACACTGCCCAAGACCAACGCGATCATGCCCGAAGTGAATAAATAGCGCGAGATTTGACCTAGAATCACCGCATAAAATGGTCCCAATCTTTTAGAGAGGGCATTGGTGAAGAGTGCCATCAGCCCATCGCCTATGCCGGCGGGGATCTCTAATATGGCCTGACCTGTCCAGAGGGAGACGCCAAGACCTTTTATAATTCCAACTAAAAATGCAGTATACCCTCCAGAGATGACGGCAGAGAGCGAAACTGGGGTAGAACCCAAGTTAGGATTCCCTAGCGGGAAAGATACCCTTATGGAGCTCATAATGATCGAGAGGGCGCCTAAGATGGCTATGTAAGAGAGTGTTGACGCGCGCCTTCTGTTAAGACTCACAGTCGCTCTTCCTCGCTCAAAGTTAAAAGGCGATCTCTAATGTATAAGATGACCTCTGAGAGGTTTTTCCTGTTGTCAAACCTTGCGAGTAGTGAAGAGAGCTCCTCTCTGGGCAGATCCTTGAGGTCCTTATATGCCTTAATCATATTTGGCACGGCACGAACGATGTCATCAACTATGGTTATGTCCGCAGTCTGAGCTGTTCTCGATAGTGGATTTAAGTCAATTGTGATCACGAACTTGCCCATTCTCTTGAGCGCGATCGTCCTATCACCATCTTCTAGAGGAACTAAAACTACATCGGCGGAGTATATACCGCGAGGGTCCACACGACGCCTTTCGCTGAAGAGCTCAGGGATTGTGGCACTTGCATCCTTTCCGACCCCTAGAACCTCTTTTGCACCTGCCCTCATGAGGACAGACTTAATGGTCTCTTCTCTCTTCCTAGTCCTGAAGAAAAGGTTGACCTCGAGGGGAGCATTTAAAACATTTGAAAGGCGGACTATCTCCCTCGGAACTAGCGCAGCAACGTTGCCGTTCACAGAAATTACTGGATGGGCTGCTAAGAGCATTGAGGCTACAGCCGCCTTTGTCGCAAAAACAGCAGGAGGTATCGTGGTCTCTCCGATGAGGTAGTCAAAAGTCTCCCCCCTACCATGTGCGATCAGTCCTGCTTTAGCAACGATTCCCTTCTCCTCAGCTCTAATCAATGCCTCCCTCTTTTTTAGGGAATGGGCTCTTACGTGATTTCTAGGTATCTTTAAATGTATACCCATCAGTTTGCACCTCTGGAAGATAGACGGGAAACGATAAAAGACAGGTCGCTCGACCGATCGTGTATTAAGATGGGGAGATTCAGGTTCGAAGGAGTCTGAGAGATCCTCCCAAGGACCTTGTGGACTTCGTCCTCATGGATCATTCCGTAAACCAGTCCTTTCTTCAATGAGACAAAAGGTATGCCTAAGGACTCATATTTTTTCATAACCATTGCCATCTTTGCATCCATGGGCAACAATCGTTCCCAGAATCCCCTTGATAGGTTTATAAAGGTCTCTAATGTGGGAGACTTCATGAAAGCAGACATCGCGAAGTCACCTTGTTCATTGATCCGCTTCAAATTTATGGAGATCATTCTCTTGGTGGAGATGGGTTTGACAGGGGTAGTGATTATTAGGAATTCGTCGTGATCCAGCAACCTCTTGACCATCCCAACGGTCGGAGCTCCTGGTGCCAATCTGATCTCAAATCCTCCAACCATTTGGGCAGATACATCCCCTAGACCCGTGAGGTTCTCAACCTCTGCAAAGTGGGCAACATCCCCAACTTTAGTGATCGGCATGGGCGAGCCTAGCGCCTTGTTTATTGCCAGAGCAAGGCTCAGAGCAGAGGCACCACTCATCCCATAGCCATAGTTGATCGGAAGGAGAGAACTCTGCTCTGCAACTATGGATAGGTGTGCTTCTGGATCTATAATCCTGCGAAGAACTGATTTGCATACCTTTGGCTCGTGCATTGGTAGACCGTTCCAGAGGAGCGTGAATTCTGGTTTGTTGCTCTTCTTTATGGTCACCCTTGTCGTAACTCCGGCTTCCAAACATATGCCAGCACCGGTAGAGCCTGTAAGCAGGGGGTTATCAGAGATGTGAACTTTGAAAAATCCAGTGATGTGGCCAGGAGCATATGCCTCCTCAGATTGTGTAGTCGAATATGTCAGCCCTTCAACTTGCATTTGATCCTCTCCTCTCTGAGTACAAGTCAAGAACTCTTCTTGCGATCTCTCGCTTCGATGAAAGTGGAATGTGCAGAACAAGACCCTTCTCATCGATTACATAAACTTCGTCAGTGTCTGCCTGGAAACCGGTGAATGGGCTTGAGAGATCGTTTGCAACCACGAGGTCCATGCCTGAGTCCAAGAGTCGACGCCTGGCTTTTGATATCAATTCTTCGCGCGGGAGACCATATTCTGCCTTGAAACCAATTATGAAGATCTCTTTGGATCTCTCCCTTGCGGCTTCGACTATTTTGGGTAATGGTTTGAGTGTGAATGTGAGCGGAGATTCGCTCGAGATCTTCCCGTTGCGTCTATCGGCGATCGCAAAGTCCAGCGGGGCGGCAGCCATCACGAGTAGGTGATACTTCTCTTTTGAAAGGGCGCGATTTACGGCATCCAGCATCTCCTCGGTGCTCTCTACGAATATGGTATCGATACCCTTCGGAGGTGGCAAGTTTGTAGGACCAGAAATGAGGGAGACCTTGGCACCCCTTGCGTGAGCCTCGCGGGCAAAGGCATAGCCCATCTTTCCCGAGCTCGAGTTTGTGAGATACCTAATGGAGTCTAGATACGACCTTGTTGGGCCAGCCGTCACAATTACAGAAGTCCCCGTTAGATCCTTTTTGGATAGGGTTGCAAAGACCTCTTCTAGTATTTCGGATACGTCAGGGAATTTCGCTTTGTCCTCGACGAACTCAGGCTGAATTATTCTTATTCCGAGGGATGAGAGCTTCCTGATATTCTCGGATACAACGGGATGGTGATACATACTGCCATGCATTGCAGGCACAACTAGCAGGGGGATCCTTGAGCCGATTGCGGTTGTTGCTAAAGATGTGACTGGCGTGTCGTCTATCCCAGCAGCTATCTTTCCTATGGTATTGGCTGTGGCAGGGGCTATGAGGACCAAGTCCGCACCGCCTTTGCTGCCAAGCATAACGTGCTCAATTTTGCCTGTCAGCTCCGTTACTACGGGGTTCCCTGTCGCCCACTCTAGTAAGCTAGGAGAGATCAGTTTCTGAGATGACGACGTCATTACCGCGAACACTTCTGCACCGTTTCGCATCAACTCCCTTGCAAGTTCGGGAGCTTTTACAGCCGCAACGCTACCGCATATGCAAAGGGCTATTTTTTTCCCTTTGAGCAACCTGCTTTTTGTGAACTTGATGTCTTTTGATGGATGAGTCATATCAGATTCTATTTTGAAGAATTAACAGAGACTTATGTAATTTATGTTAGTAAAAAGCATAAAATGTGTTTTCCAAATTTTGTACATATGTTATGTATAGAAAAAACGTTAAGATAATAAAGGTAAAGGAGAAGAGAAGGATAGAGTCTAGCCAGGTGACAGCGGTGTTCGAGAGTCTCCTAAACAGGAAAGTTTTAGCAATACTTGGAACGTTATTCATGATATTTCTCACCAGCGGAGGGATCTACCTTATAATAATGCAACCAGGAGGAGCGGCCCAAACTAGTACTGGAACTAGCTTCATGGCGAAGTCAAGTACGAGTCAAACATCAACTGAGTTCTTCGCGTCGTTCTTTTTGACGCTCATAGGGGTAGTGGGTTTTGTCTTCTTAGAAGAGGCGCTGAGGAAGACATTTGATGTGGGCGGAGCTAAGATGAAGTATTTAGTGGCTATAGTCCTTGTGATGATATCTTTAGGATTAATGGAATATCTGTTGTGGGCAAAGTTCCACTGAAGAGTTGGGGCTACGAAACTGCTTCTAGCTAGCGTTAAGTTTATTGACTAGTATGTTTTGATAATCTTGATGCCGGAGAAGCTTTACACCACTGGCGAGGTTGCTAGGATATTCGGAGTGTCCTATGTTGCTGTCAAGAAGTGGGCTTATTCTGGAAAGATCAAATACATCAAGACTCCTGGTGGCAAGTACAGGTATCCCGAGAGCGAGATTAGACGGCTTCTTGGTGAGCAGGCGCCGAAGGGCAGGGCTGCGGTTTATGCTAGGGTAAGCTCAGCCGATCAGAAGGAGGAATTGGAGAGACAGAAGCAAAGGCTTGTGGAATATGCAAAGGGCAAGGGCTATCAAGACGTGGTTGTGTTGGAGGATGCTGCCTCTGGGCTGAATGAGAATAGGAAGGGATTGGCTAAGCTCTTTGAGCTGGTTTCCGAAAAACAGGTGGAAGCGGTCTTCGTAACCTATAAGGATAGGCTTACAAGGTTTGGGTTCAGGTATCTGGAGGTCTTCTTCAACTCCCATGGTTGTAGGATAGAAACCATAGACTCTGAGGA
>JBMFMY010000025.1:0-10810 GCA_049970435.1 Candidatus Methanomethylicaceae archaeon | reverse complement strand
GGTTATTCAAACATCTCTGATGCCATAAGATACCTTCAGACAGTAAATCTCGGTGACATGTCTGTGATCTTGTATGTAGCCTTTGCTTTCTTCGTGCTTTCATGGATCTATGCTGGTGGACTCGCCCCAATTCACCCTCTAAAATCAGAAGTATACGGGGCATCTTTTCCACACGGTACCGCAATGCTTCAAACACAGTCTAAATTAATGCTCGTAGCAATTGGTATTGTAATTCTCCGGATCTTTGGCACGCTTCCTTTCGTTAGGGAGGTCATGTTGACTATTAGCATCATTACCATGATGCTAGGCGTCGTCATGGCACTCATCCAAACAGACTTCAGATGGATCTTGGCATATCTGATAGTTAGCCACAGCGGGCTAGTAACCGTTGGAATATCTTTAGGAACAACTGACGGTTTGGTTGGTGGGATCTTTCAGGCGGTTAATGACGTCATTTACATGACGGTTCTCCTGCTCTGCTGTGAGGCACTTTACTACATTGGGGGGAAGACCTCGACAAGGAATGCTTTGGGTCTTGCCAAGAAAGCACCTTGGCTGGGGCTGGCCGTGGTCCTTGGTACTATGGCTGCCTCGGGGATTCCTCCGTTCAACGGTTTCCAAAGTGAGATCATACTGATTCAAGCTGCCCTGAGGGCAGGGCTTCCAGAGGTCGCGGCTGTTATATTAATGGTCTCGGTCACGACTTTCATAGCGCTATTTAGGGCAGTTTACCGACTCTTCTTGAAACCCCCAGAAGGATCAGAGAATATTGGGGAAGTAAAACTTCCAAAAGCCATCTATGTGGGCTTATGGGTCTTCTTAGCCCTAACACTCATAATTGGTATTTATCCGAGCATTGTTGTGAGTTTTATAGAGCCTGTCGCGCAGGCGGTGAGTATTCCATGGTATCTCTAGAGACTTTATATGATAAGGTGAAGAAATGGGTGAGCTCATTTGTAGTGGGCAGTGGATACACCGATATGTTGACTGGTTATATGACTGGCGAACTTCAGGCGTTGGTCTTTGCTCTGATCCTTGCGTCCCTCTTCAGAATATTCTCGATTCCACTGGGAATGGTTATATTGGTTGCAGTTGTTGCTGCAATCCTCTACTTTGCTCCTTTAGTGGTGACTTTGGAGATAGAAAACAGTAACGACCTCAATAGGGTCCTCTTCTGGGTTGTAATCTATTTCGCAGTTATAGTTGCAGTTACATTGTGGGGGAGATAGTGAATGGATCCAAGAGAGCTTAGAGGTAGACGTGGCATAATCGCTGTAATCGCCCTACTCATAATTGGCGTAGGTCTGATGTCTTCCCTAGAGCGGCTCACAGGGAATGTCAATCCTGGAATTAGCAGGATCTACAATATATTAGCCTATTTAGTAGCGCCCAATAATATAGCGAATTGGGTCTACGATTGGCGTGGCTTCGATACTCTAATAGAGACCGCTGTGATCTATGTTGGGGCGGTTGTATCGGCGCTTGTGATAGGCAGGGGCGTAGTCCAAATGAAGAATTATTCTGAGGAGCCTTCGGCTACATCTCCACCTTTGGAGTACAGGACCGAGTCCCTGACAGTGATACTCAAATACCTAGGGCTTCCGGCGGCTATACTTTTGCTATCCTACGGAATCATGGTCGTCACGGCCTCCTCAACATCCGGAGGTGGAGGCTTTCAGTGTGGTGTTATAATGACGTCCGCATACCTGTTATCAGCAATTTTCTACGGAAAGGATAACCCAATAAGGTTTGGCAAGAGATTTTTGGTAGGTATCGGTGCAGTTGGGTTGGGTGGATACACACTACTCGGCCTGCCAGGTTTCCTGATCTCGGGATACTGGCAGTACAATGTAGGAGCTGATGTCTGGAATCTCGTATCTCCAACCTTACACAGCATATTTGGTGATCCGTTCAGGCTATCGTTAGTCTTGCAAGAGGGCGTCTTCTACTCAACCCCTGGAATCATACCCCTCATCAACATAGCAGAAGCATTCAACGTAGTCGGTGCTATTGGGCTGATATATTTTGCATTCCTCTACGGCTGGTCTGAGCCAGCAGAGGAGAAAGAAAAAGGAGGGAAATGAAATGATGCTTGGAGAGATAACACCCCTCATAATTGCAATATTATTGGGCATTCTATTTGGGACTCAGATATCAGGTAGGATCTCAAAGGGAACAGCGATACTGGTCTTCATATTCAGCATCGTTGGCTCTTTACTCTTCGGAGCATTCTCGTTCTCATACTCAATATACGGTGGTTACATTTATCCTGGCCTGGGTTTTGCCACCCCTCTAGTCGGGGCAACTATTGGAATACTGATAGGAAAGTCTTTGAAAGGTGAATAGATCATGTACCTCACAACAACTGATTGTGACAAGTGTGGAAAGTGCTGGGAAGCGTGTCCCACAGACTGTATCAAGCACCCTGATGGAATACCATTCAGTTGCACGACCTGCGGGGAGTGTGCGCGTGTCTGTCCAACACAAGCCATAAGGAAGAACAGGTTCGGCGGTTGGTATGTGGACCGGAAGAGGTGCACGCTCTGCGGCATGTGCGTCAAGCACTGTCCCTTTGGATTTGCGAAGATAGTTGTGGATGAAACCCTCAAAAAAGAGAGGGTTAAAGGAATATGTGTGAGATGTGGTATATGTGTAAAGGTCTGTCCAAAGAACGCCCGGTTTGACCTTGGGAGGTACATACCTAAACCACTTGATTATTCTATAGTCTTGGAGATCGCCACTCCTGAGAGGCTCAAAGAGATACTAGAGGGTAAGAAAGTGGAGGCTGTTGTGACAAAATGACCGTAGAAGTTGCAAAGACCGTTCAAGTCTCGAAGAGGAAGATCTTCAGGGACATGTCAAAGTGCATACTCTGTGGGAGATGCAGAAATATCTGCCCCACAGACGCCATAAAATTCACCGTGGAAGAGAGGGGTTACTGTACCCACTGTAACCTGTGTGCTGAGGTATGCCCCGTGAAGGCGATCGATTCGTACGAGGGCAAGATCAAACCAGAAGAGGTCGGAAAGCTCTACTTAAACACACAGTCTTACAACGAAAGGAATGTAAAGGCCACATGCGTTATGTGTATGGAATGTTATGAGAGGTGCCCCGTGGGTGCGATCCAGATTTATGAGGGCAAACTCAGGATTAAAAAGGGAAATGCCTTTCCCACAATAATCAATTGCTCGCTCTGCTCTTTATGCGCGAGAGTGTGCCCGAATGGCGCACTGAAGTTTGAGCTGAACAGGATAAAGTTGAATCCTGAGCTGTGCACACTCTGTGGGGAATGCGTGCGCGTTTGCCCACCGCAGACCATGTACCTCAAGGATCGATACCCTGCTGGGTACTGTGTGATGTGCGGGCGGTGCATAAAATCATGTCCGGTGGGGGCTCTGTCCATAAAGACCGTGAGTTGGGGAGGCAACATTCTGTGAGAGAGGCAAAAGACCTTTGTATAAGATGCGGGACCTGCGTCAAGGTCTGCCCTACGTGTGCCATAACCTTCAATCCCATTATTGACAGAAAACCTGTGGTGGATGTCTCCAAATGCATACTCTGCGAACTCTGCGCATCCCACTGCCCTGTTGGTGCCATTCCCATACTGAACGTCCTCCCGACTAGGGACTTGAAGCATTGGTCTACATTCGTAAACAGAGACCTCTGCATAGGTTGTGGCCTCTGTGTTGATGCATGCAAGATAACACTGAAGGGCGATCATGCAATATATCTCAAGGACGGTTTAGCATACGTTGATGAGTCCAAGTGCATAGGTTGCGGCGCATGTGCTACAACATGCCCCACAGACTGCATACGCGTTGTGAAGGTTTACAGCACAAGAAGAGTGGCTGGATATGCCAGCGAGGCGGTGGTGATCCCATGATAACCTTTTTGAGGTTGATGTTGCAAGGAGCCTACAGGAACTTTGTGAGAATTGTCCTAAAGTCCGACAGGGCTACTAGCATAGAGATTCGCAACAAGGTATTGTCACTGTCGGTTCCTCCCTGGGATACTGTACTAGATGAGATGTGCATAGGTTGTGGTGGATGCGAGAAGGTGTGCCCGACCCATGCCATAACAATGGTCAAGCTAGATAAGCCTGTCGAGATCGCCGAGGGGTACATGCGCGAACAAGTCCCTCGCATAGATCTCATGAAGTGTGTGTTCTGCCTGAACTGCCATGACTTCTGTCCAATTTACTCTGTATTTGGGGAGGCCGCACCCATACATGCCCGAGATGTGGGAAGCCCAAGGCTGACCCTCCAAGAAATCCTGAAGAAACCCATAAGGGCTCCCCCTGAAAAGATTGAAGAGCTCAAGAAGTTGATTCCACCAGAGACTGTAGAGTTCCTGAGAGGAGGTAAGAAGTGATGGGATTAAAAGCTACTGCAAGGAAAAATGCCATACATGCGATGCTGGTCTACGCCGTTGGCTGCAACGGCTGCGACATAGAGGTTCTGAATGCCCTACTCTCTCCAAGATATGACTTGGAGCAGTACAGGGTGCTTTTAACTTGGAACCCGCGAGAGGCAGATGTATTGATTGTCACAGGTTGCGTCACATGGCAGATGGTTGAACCGCTGAAGAAATTGTACGAGCTTATTCCAGAACCCAAAGCCGTCCTAGCGGTAGGATCATGTGCAGTCAACGGTAATGTTTTCAAGAATATGATAGGGGATATTGGTGTTAATGAGGAAGTGGCTGGTCCGGTTGAGAACATAATCCCCGTAGATGTGAAGGTGCCTGGCTGTGCCCCGAGACCTGAGGATATAATAGCGGGGGCCGTCAGGGGAGTACCTAAACTGATGGAGGCGCCATGAAATGTCAGAGAATTTGGATAAGAATACAGTAGAAAAAGAGCTATCCTTTGGTCCAGTGCATCCTGCTCTAATAGAACCATTCAGGATAAGACTCTTTGTCAACGATGAAGTGGTCGAGGACTGCGAGATAACCATAAACCAAGCTCATAGAGGAGTCGAGCGGCTCATCGAAGGACTTCCAGTAGAAAGGGCTTTATTGATCACCGAGAGGGTCTGCGGGATATGCTCAAACGTCCATGCCTGGAACTCAGTCCGAGTCGTGGAGGCTGGGCTCGATATAAAGGTTCCAGAGAGAGCCAACTACATCAGAGTGCTCATCAACGAGTTCCAGCGTATCGCTAGCCATTTGATATTCTTCGGTCATGCCTTTGAGGTGCTTGGACATGAGACTTTTTCCATGCGGTCCTTCCTCCTCAGGGAGGTCTTCATGGACCTCATGTCATATCTTGGCGGAAACAGGGTCATGCCATCAGTCCCCGTGATCGGAGGGATAAGGCCTAGAGCAGACCTCACAGAATCCCTGAAGAGGGTTATCCTGGAAAGGGTTGACGAATTCGAGAAGAAGTATCTAGAATTTGTTGACAGGGTAGTGGCCGACCCGCTGGTTATGTCTAGGTTGACGGGTGTGGGTCTCCTTTCAAAGGATGATGCCATAAAATATCATGCCACTGGACCGACAGGGAGGTCTTCCGGGTGGGACTACGATGTCAGAAGAATGATGTATGAGTACAAACCCTTCGACTTTAACATAATAGTCCTCACAGAAGGCGACAACAAGGCTCGAGTGGTCCAGAGGGCTCTTGAAATTATTGAGAGTCTAAAGATAATACGTCAGGTAGTGAAGAATTTACCTGAGGGACCGATTGTAAATAGAGGGTGGGTTCCTGGGAAGATGGACTTCACTACCATGTATTTCGAGGCCTTTAGGGGCGAGCTCATGCACTCTTACAGTTTGGACTCTCAAGGACTGATACGCGGATACAAGATACGCACTCCGACGCCGACTAATTTGGCTGCTATGGAAAAGGCCTGCGTAGGCGACCATGTCACGGATGCGGTTCTGACAATAGCCAGCTGCGATCCCTGCCTCACATGCTGCAACAGAGTTGAGGTTGTGGATTCTGGTAAGACAAGGGTCATGAGTGAAATCGAGATAGTTAAAAAGTACGGATGGAGGCGGTAGTATGGACTCCTTAACGTTTGTCGCTGGACTTGTCCTTTCATCCATAATAGCTGTTGTGATAGCCGTACTCTACTCGCTCGTACTCCCGGGAATAGAGCGAAAGCTTCAGGCAAGGGTTCAGCAGAGGATCGGTCCACCCATTCTCACCCCTGGCTGGTGGGCTGTTCTGAAGTTCTGGTACAAGGGCAAGGCCGAGCCTGTCGCACAGATGCCTCTATTATACAAATCTTTGGTGTGGTTCGGCGTTGCCATCGTTCTGCTGCTCTTTCTCTTCTCCACCCCATACTGGTGGGTAGTTTTAAGGTGGGGTAGCATTCTTGGTCTTGCGGGTTTCCTGAAGTTAGAAGAGGTACTCTACGTCCTCATGGGTTCTCAGTCCCAATCTTTTCTGACCACTTCCATGCCAGTACATGACATTGTGAAGGGTGCTAAGGTTAAGGGTGTTTTGAGAGAGTTCGTAGAACAGCATTCTGCCGAGAGAGCCCTCAAGATGATGGCTATAGGCTCTCTCCCACTATACATCGCACTATTGGTGCCATTTGTGGCAGCTAGGAGCCCCCTCATCTCCGACGTCATCAGGGCACAGAACCCTGCCTACTTCAATTCCTCTTGGCTGTCGTTGTCCCTTCCATCAAATCCGATTCTGTTCACAGTACCAGGATTTTTAGCAGCAATTGTTTACTTCGTGGGATACTTGATGCTTCTAAATGAAAGACCATTCAACATCCTGAAGGCAAAGATAGATGTTATAGAGGGAGGGGTCCTCGAATACGCCTCAAAACTCAGAGCCGGCTACTATCTGATGCGAAACCTGCTCCTCTTTGCCCTATCGAGCATATTTGTCACCCTGTTCTTGGGAATACCCTTCGATCCCTTCATGCCCTTGTACCTCATAACAAACATGATCTTGAGTCTTATATTACCAATAGCTCTCGCCATACTAGTCGCATTCTCGCCGATCCTGACATTCAGGCAGATATATCCTGCAGCGGTTGGGCTCTCGGCCTTAGGGGTTCTTGCATTGATACTTTCTGTCAGCTTATAGGAGGTATTGCCATGCCAAAACTTGTAATACGCGGAAAACATGTGATAACCCTGGGAGGTTATGTAGTTGAGCACAGGGCCAATTTACCCTACAGGGATTATGTGGTGGGCAACCCGTTTGACGAGCCCGTTAAGATAGAGGCTCCTATCTACTCCTTAGAGGGTATAAAAGCCATCCAAGATCTCGGACTTATTGTAGAGCCTGTTGCAAGATATGATCGGCTAATAGAAAAACTAAAGAAGGTAAAAGCACTTATAGGATCTGAAACCCAGTAATATAATAAAGTGATAATCAATGAAGATCCTGTTCATCGGAGATGGCACTCTATCGCAGGGATACCGCCTCGCGGGGGCTCAGGGAATTCCCGTCTCATCTGAAGAGGAATTTCTTTCGTCTTTGGAAAGTGCTTTGAAGATGGAGGATGTAGGAGTTGTACTTGTAGACAGTGATTATTCTTCCATGGTTCGAGAGACTATATCTAGCCTGAAGATCAAGAGGGTCTTACCTGTCATAATAGAAGTCCCTGGCAGAAGGACGTCTGCTGAGGTGGATCTGAAATCAACAATAAGCCGGATGATGGGTGTCAAGGTATGAGTCATGAGACCTCCCTAGAGTCGCAGTTGGATGCCTTCAGGAAGATGGTTGACAAAATATTCGACGATGCAAAGGCTAGAGCACTATTAACACTAAATGAAGCCGCGGAAAAAGTTCTGAGCATTTTAAAGGAGTCTGAGCAGTTTTCCATAAACCGTTCTGAGGAGATTTTATCAACATACAGGGAGAAGGCAGAGACCGAGTCGAGGAAAGAGATTTCAAGATCTGAAGTTGAGGCGCGAATGTACCTCTTAAACTTGAGAGAGTCTTACGTCGAGAGAGCATTTAAAGAGGCCAGATCCAAGCTAATTGCTTATTGCGATACCGAGGAATACATCTCAGATCTTCTAACAAACTTGCAAAACCTCTCCAAGGTAATCCCTGTCGGGGAGATCTTAATGAGGAGAAAGGACATAGAGCACATCGGTCAAGAGAACCTGAAGAAGATCTTGGGCAATGACGTGAAGATCAAAGCTCATCCTATAGAGATAGGTGGCTTCATAGTGGTTTCGAAAGACAAAAAAATATTCTTAGATAGAACTCTTGATAATATTCTCACAAGGGAAAGACAGATGTTAAGATCAAGGATCGCCTCAATACTCTTCGGGTGATCTTATGACAAAAATTGGCAGAATTACAAAAATAAGCGGACCTGTGGTTCAGGCTGAGGGAGTAGCGGGGTTAGAGATGCATGAGCTCACCATGGTGGGCAACGAAGAGCTCATAGGTGAAGTAATTAGGGTGGAGGGCGACCTGGCGACCATTCAGGTCTATGAGGATACGGCAGGTCTCAAGCTGGGCGAGCCCGTTAAGGGTTCCGGCATGCCTCTCGCTGTCGAGTTGGGACCAGGCCTTCTCCAGAGCATTTTTGATGGTATACAACGTCCCCTGACTGTGATAAGAGAGGCAACAGGAGACTTTGTTCGGAGAGGCGTTAAGGCAACTGCCCTACCTAGGAACAAAAAGTGGCATTTCACCCCCCTAAAAAAAGTTGGCGAACACGTTACCCCTGGAAGCATCATTGGGAAGGTGCAGGAGACTCCTCTGCTCGAGCACCGGATATTGGTTCCACCGAACAGGGAGGGAAAAATTGAATTCATCGCTGAGGAAGGGGACTACACAATAGAAGATTGCATCGCAAAACTATCCAAAGGCGGAGAGACTTATGAACTTAAAATGTACCACAAATGGCCTGTGAGAAAACCAAGGCCTTACATAGAACGTCTTGAGCCTTCAGAACCACTAATAACAGGTCAGAGGATTATCGACATGTTCTTCCCTGTCGCTAAGGGTGGTGCGGTGAGCATACCTGGTGGCTTCGGCACTGGCAAAACGATAACCTCTCACCAGTTGGCAGCATGGTCAGACTGTGAGGTGATCATATACATCGGTTGCGGAGAGCGTGGGAATGAGATGACTGAAGTATTACTCAACTTCCCGGAGTGGAAAGATCCCAGAAGTGGGAGACCTCTTATGGAGAGAACTGTCCTTATAGCCAACACGAGCAATATGCCGGTTGCGGCAAGAGAAGCCAGCATCTACACCGGCGTGACAATAGCCGAGTACTTTAGGGACATGGGCTACAATGTTGGAGTTATGGCAGACTCAACGAGCAGGTGGGCTGAGGCACTCAGAGAGATCTCTGGCAGGCTTGAGGAGATGCCTGCCGAGGAAGGTTATCCATCCTATTTAGCATCAAGGCTAGGTGAGTTTTATGAGCGAGCTGGCAAAGTGAAGGCCCTCAGCGGTTTTTACGGCTCAGTAACCTTAGTGGGTGCGGTCTCGCCACCGGGTGGAGACTTCTCAGAACCCGTCACAGTTCACACGAAGAGATTCGTTAGGGCATTCTGGGCGCTGGACAGCGCTTTGGCTAGCATGAGACACTATCCAGCGATCAACTGGCTTACATCGTACTCAGAGTACACAGACTATGTCGAGAAATGGTGGAACGAGAGGACTAATGGCAGATGGAGGGAGATGAGGATTAAGGCCCTCGACATCCTGAAGAAAGAGGACGACCTAAAGGAGGTTATCCGTCTGGTCGGTATTGAATCACTCCCCGAGACTGAGAAGCTTATAATGGAAACTGGTAGACTTCTCAGGGAGGGCTTCTTACAGCAGAACGCTTACGACCCCATAGATACTTATTCATCCCCTGAAAAGCAGTTCAAGTTACTCTCTGCCATACTTGCCTTCCATGATTTCTCGCTAAAAGCAGTTTCAAAAGGTGTTCCCGTGAATAAGATCTCATCCTTACAGTCAGTCACAGACTTGGCAAAAGTGAGAATGTCCGTGCCAAATGAGAGGGCAGATGACATAGATCGTTTCTTGGAAAAGATTCAGACTGACATTAAAAGTCTCATAGGTGAGGAGGTCTAACATGAACGTTGCTGTTGAATACCGTAGCGTACAGAAAATAAGCGGTCCGCTGATATTCGTGGAAGGCGTCTCAGATGTAGGCTTCGATGAGTTGGTCGAGGTGAGGGACGAGAAGGGAGAGGTGAGAAGGGGGAGGGTCCTCGAGATAAATAGAGGCGTTGCTGCTGTTGAGGTCTTCGAGGGGACGACGGGTCTATCCACAACCTCCACCTCCGTCCGATTCCTTGGAAAACCCCTCACGATCCCCCTCTCAACAGAGATGTTGGGTCGAGTATTCAACGGTCTCGGCGAGCCCATTGATGGCGGACCTGCCCCATTTACTGAGGAATATCGGAATGTGAACGGTCTTCCAATGAACCCCTACTCTAGGGATTATCCGACACAATTCATACAGACTGGAATCTCTGCCATAGACGGAATGGATACGCTGGTCCGGGGGCAAAAGCTTCCGATATTCTCAGGCTCAGGCCTTCCCCACAACCTCCTAGCGACACAGATCGCGAGGCAGGCGACAATCGTCAGTGAAGAAGTAAGTTTCGCAGTTGTGTTCGTAGCTATGGGAATCAAGCACGACGAAGCTGCTTTCTTCAAGAGGAGCTTCGAGGAATCAGGTGCACTGAAGAACTCTGCCATCTTCCTGAACTTGGCAGACGATCCGCCGGTGGAACGTTTGGTAACACCAAGGAGCGCCCTGACTTTGGCTGAGTACTTGGCATTTGAGCAAGATATGCACGTCTTAGTAATATTGACCGACATGACAAACTACGCAGAGGCTCTTCGCGAGATAAG
>JBMFMY010000024.1:0-10942 GCA_049970435.1 Candidatus Methanomethylicaceae archaeon | reverse complement strand
TCCGTCCGTAGGGCTCGATCCATACAGTTACGGAGGACCAGCCGTCAGGCCTCATATCACCAGCGCACAGGCGCTTTAGGGATCCATGCATCTGTGAAGATATACCTTAAGAAGAGATTAATTTTCGGCTCTCATCCCATTACGGAAGGGGACTTCCCGCCGACAAAATTAAAGGTTTAAGACCTGTCAAGGTTCTTGATTAGCAGGGACTTTTCCACCTTTGCGAGCACCTCGAGCGCCTCTGCCTCCATGAAGTGAAGTCTGCCGGGCACTATCAGGGAGTGGGGAGGGGGACCAAAATCGAGAGCTGCTAAGTCCTCAGCCCTTCCGCCCCTGACAAGTTGGTCGGGCGCGCCTGCCCTTGCGATGCCTATGGCGAGCATGTCGGGTGTGATCACCCCTTCCCCTCTTCGGGACTCCATTTTGAAAAGAGAATGGATCCCCTCTGGTATAGACATGTAGCGCCCCTCCTCAGCTCTAAGATCAAGGAAGAGGAGAGTGTGGAGACCGGCCTTCCGATTTTGGCTGATCGCGTCATAAGGGACTTCGGAGTAGTTGTCCGGGAAGGTTATGGTTGCGGATCGACCGAACTTGTAGTTCTGCAGACCTGCGATGCCGGGAGCCACAGAGATTATGGAAGGAGCATGAGCCACCTTGACAGGAATGCCCTTCCGTTCCGCCCTTATCCTCAGTTCAATATGGGTTGTGGCAATGAACGGGTCACCGGGCACCAGAAGGGCAACGTTCTTCTCGGAGGCATCCCTGAGGAGATAAGTGCCCTCTTCAACATATTTACGGTCAACTGTTTTGATCTCCTTTCCGATGAGGGCCTCAAGAGACCGGATGTTCAGAGATGGCATGACGTTGGTGTAGGTCTCAAGAAGAACAAGATCTGCGCCTCTTGCCAACCCCAGACCGTATAGGCTCATACCCCTCTCATCATAAAGACCTAGACCTATGAAGCTCAATGAACCCATATATGACCACAAATTGGGAATGGAGAGAAACTCTTAAATTTTTGTTCTCTTTACGGAAAGACTTAGGGCCTGTAGCTCAGTACGGTAGAGCGGTGGACGCCGCCAGGCGGCCGATGCTCTTAACCCATTGGTCAAGGGTTCAAATCCCTTCAGGCCCGCCATATTGCGTATTATTGTGATTATGGATTTTAAGGAGGTATTCACGACTGAGGCCTGCAGGGTTTTCCTTTCATGAATGTTAACATTTAGGGTTACAGGTTTGATTTTATTGGATCGTTCATACCACCTTACGTGGCTTAATAGTTATGGGGAAACGGGAGGCTAGTGGAAAATTTGAAAAGCGGGAATTTTTTATTTGGCGGGAATATTTACATTAGGGGATTGGTATCTCTTTATGGGATTAAAGTGGTATAAGCCACTGTTAAGAAGGAGAATAAAGGCAGAGTGCTTATCCCAAAGAAGATTAGGAAGAAAGTAGAGCTCACAAAGGGGAGCATGTTACAATAGAAACAGAGGGCGAGGGCATTATTATAAAGCCTTGGAAGTGGGGTAGCTGATAGATATTATGGAGCCTTCAACATTAACAAATGGCCAGATGATGTAGACGAGTTTGTAGTAGAGGTAATTAAGAAATGGTGGACAGTCCGATCTACGTAGATGTCAATATATTCGTTTGTTGGCTTGGTGGTCATCCAGAATTCGGTAGGAGCACATACGGTGGGTCAAAAAGAGACCTCCAAGCAAAAAATTTGCAACATCAAGCCTCACTCTTTACGAAACGCTAGTGATTATAGCTATCCTAACAGGTGGGAGTCTTAAGTATGAGAAAATAACAGAGATGGTCGTAGACTCTTTGAACAAAATTAAAGGGCTGAGGATAGAGCCTCTAAAATCTGAAGGCTTTGCCAAAGCTTTGGAGTTGATGAAGGAATCTAGACTAGACTACGAAGATTCTTTACATTTGGCAACAGTGCTGAGGATAGGCGCAAAAGAGATGGCATCAAACAATAGACATTACGATGGAACTCCCTTGAAAAGAATCGTGTGAGATTGGGAAAAAAAGAAAAAAAAGAGAGGAGTCATTTCTCCTTCATAAGCTCGGCGATAGTCGCTTGAATTCTGTCGTATTCATGACTTCTTGCGACCATTAAGTCGTACGTGGTGAATATACCAACCAGCTCGTCGCCTTTCACGACGGGTAGGTGCTTTATTTTGTGTGCCTGCATTAGGGAGGCAGCCTCGTCTATGTTGCACTCGGGCGTACAGGCAACAACTGGTTTGGACATAATCTCCTTGACTTGGGTTTTTTCTGGAGAAAGGCGGCTTGAGACCATTGTTAGAACGTCTCTCTCCGTGATTATACCAACCAGGCGTTTCCCTTCAACTACGATCACACTACCAATGTTTTTTTCTGACATGAGGCGGGAGGCCTCAAAAACCGAGGCTTCAGGAGAGATAGTGACCAACTTCTTTGTCATGAACTCGCTGACCTTGCGCATATAGGTCAGCCCCAGAATACTATCAACACCGAGGTTAATAAAGAGGGCGCCTAAAGTTATAACAGGGTTATTAATGATATGAGAGCCAAGGCGAAGCAGTAGACTGAGAATAAGTAGAACTTTTCCTTTGAAATTGCCTTGTCCACGATCTTTATGGCAATATACCCGGAGATAGCCGCTATGGCAAATCCCAAGATGGAATAGTACCCTAGGCTGACGGTGCTTCCGTACTCAAGTATGTTGGCACCTATTATCGCAGGAATTGACAGGATGAAGGAGTAACGGAATGCCTCCTTGGCTTGAACCCCGCTCACAAGGGCTATTGAGACTGTGGCACCGCTCCTGGAGATCCCTGGGGCTATAGCTAGACCTTGGAACATACCAATTAGAAGGGAGCGCGGCAAGTCTACATCCAGCGATTTCCTCCCAAATTTTGAGAAGAGGAGCAGAAGTCCTGTTATGGCCAGACCTGCAGAGGTGGCTTGCAGGCTGGAGAATAGCGACTCGAAGAAGTCCCTGAAGAGGAGGGCAAGAAGCACTGTGGGAATCGTTCCAGAGATGACGAGGAGTCCCATCTTGAAGTCTCTGCTGCCGGTCTCTGCCCTGATAAAAGCCCTGAATATTGAGAGTAGGTCGCTCCGGAAGTAGACTATAACAGCCAAGAGTGTGCCCAAATGGAGTACAGCGTAGAGACCTAAGGATGTGTCGACATGGAGCAGAGTCTGGAGAAGTACGAGGTGACCGGAGCTGGAGATAGGTAGCCACTCTGTAAAGCCCTGTACCACAGCGAGGAGCGCAACTTCGAAGAGATCCATGCTCTAAAGTTGGGATTTGTGGTATACATATTTTTCCTCTAGTTATTTTCCCTCGAATGTTTTCGCCCATGCCAAGGTTCAGGGCGAGTGATTTGTATTGTAGGTATTTTCCTCAGGGAGGGCGGACAACAAGGACTGGACATGGCGCACTGTTCACGACCGTGTTGGCTACGCTGCCCGTAAGGATCTCCCTCAGCCTACTCCGACCCCTCGCGCCGATCACTATGAGGTCGGCCTTCGACTCCTCTGCCCTCTTTACTATCTTTGCCCCTGGGTTGCTTACTGAAAAGTCCATCTCCAGCTTTGGTTGCATGCCGAACTTCTCAGCAATAGCCTTTGCTTCTTCCAAGATCTTTTTTCCGACCTCCTCAAGCCGCTTTGAGGCTTCTGGGAGGGCCTCTATGCCAGAGGGCTGCGGGATTGCCACTACATGCAGTATTGTAATTTCAGCCCCGAACAGCTTCGCGAGCGCGCAGGACAGTTCTATCTCCCTTTCCATGTATTCGGAGCCGTCGACCGGAACCAAGATCTTTTTTATGTTGAACATAAAACTCTATTGGTATCTACGGCACCAATCTATTTAAACTCCATCAGTGGGATTAAGGGGGTTATCAGAGATGGGTCGTCTATGCTTGAGATCAGCTCCTGAGCGTTTTTGAAGGGCCTATTTTTTATGAGAGACGCTGCCCTCCTTGAACCGATGCCTGGTATGGCTTCAAGCTCCTTCATGGTCAGGGAGTTTATGTGCATGGGCACGGTAAGTCCACTTACGGACCTTGGACCGTGCGTCAGCACCACTGCGTCGGTGAATACTCCGATAGGCATGCGCCTTGGTATTCCGACAAGTATGGGATATGAGCCTATCTGACGTGCCCATGTCATGTTCCCCTCCACAAGCTCTGTTCGCAGTTCCCGCATGACTGCCCACCTCGGGACGACCCTCTTCATCATTGGAACGTCTATCTCACTGCGCATTCTCTTCTTATGCTCCAAGAAAAGCCTCTTGTGTTTCCTCACGAGATAGTCCCCTACGGCCTCCATTCTTGTCAAAGGGAGTACCATCACTTGCCTTAGGTTTATCCTTCGAACCATCAACCCCCTCTCCAGCACTTCCCTCATAAACTCGAGGTTTATATCAAAGGTTCGCCTTGTCTCCCCAAGGAGGCCATAAACGAAGTTTACGCCGGGGAGGAGGTGGGGCAGACCATTCTCCCCCCTCTCTCGGCCGACCTCATTTATCATCTCTATGGCGAGCATGGCGCCTTCAGGACTTACCTTGAGATTGTTCCTGCGTATGACCTCCTCGTCAGCAGACTCTATGCCGAGAGCCGCAACGTCCCCAGGTGTGTGGTGAGAGACAATGACCTTTAGAGCCTCCTCGGACTCATTCGGGTGGTTGAATATGGTTGAGGGGTTGACGTTGTCGATGTGTAGAACCCTCAGACTCGGTGCGACCCTCCTTATGGATGAGAAGAGGCGCCTCAGAGAAGAGGGGGAGGGGGCTGGCGCGGGGGAGTCGAGATCCTTGGAGCCGTAGATGAGTATGTCCGGCTGCCTTCCCAGCCTGAAGTTCTTGGCACCCCAGGATGCCAAGGATGAGATCTCACTGGTGATTCCTTTGATACTCCTGAAGTCTGGGAGACCGTGCAGTGGCTCGGTGCAGAAGGAGCACCCGCCCGTTATGGATCTTGGGCATCCGCGGAAGGTCTCTATCTCGCAGATAAGACCGTCAGGGTAAAAGGGATGCTGCTGGATTATCCTCGCGCCCCTCACGGCGTAATCGTTTACCACATCTGAAGAGGACCTCACTGCTTCAAGGTCGGTCCTGTCTGAGAAGTTCTCCTTTAAAAGAGAATGAATGACGATCTCAGGGTCGCCTCTTATGACAAAGTTGTAGAGGGAGTCAAGTTCCTTAGGAATGCGGGCAGTGCTCCCGCCACCAGTGGCAAAGCCGAACCTGACGGCCGGACCACAGATTGCAGTATATTTTGAGGTCAAAAATGAGGGGAGCCTAAGGACGTCCTTGACGGTTGCAGGGGCACCACTAAGGTATTTTCCAGGTACCGTCACGCCAGCTATCAGGACCGATAGATCGCAGGACGAAGAGATCTCTTTTAACTGATCCAAACGACCACGGACGGAGTCGATGGTCATGTATATTACCTCGGCATGGGAGTCAAATGCCCATACAGAGCCAGCTATGTACCTAGGATAAACGTCGATGTAGGGAGGGACTCCAAGTCCTGCAGGCTCATCGGTGTATCCATCTATCAATAAGACGCGCAATCCACAATCGCCACTACAATTACTTGGAACTACAATTACATTAACTATGATTGCACTAGCAACTTTAACTCTTACTTTAGATGCTCCCAGCCTTTAGAGGGGATCTCGACCTCCTCTGAGCCCCTGGCAAGAAAGACCTTCTCTCCAGGTAGCACTTCGCCTATTCTTATTAGGGCACCACCGGCAGCCTCTGCCACCCTAATTGCGTCTTTCCATTTGCCAGGACTGACTGTAACCACAAGCTCGTACTCCTCTCCGCCGTAAAGGGCGAGGTCTTCTGGTGAGATTTTGTGGATGGAGGCGAACTCAAGTGCTTCCTTTGATATTGGGAGGCAGGATATTCTAAAAGAGACCTTGCTGGACCTTGAGAGCTCATTCAGAGTGAACGCTAGACCGTCGCTCGAGTCCATGCTCGAAGTTATGGCGCCGGACTCAGCCAGAGCCGCACCCAGAGGGGTCCTTGCCCTTGGCTCGTAGACGCTTCTGCAGATTTTCTTTTTGAGTGAGGGGGGAGCTTTCAGACCCTCAAGCAGGATCTTGTAAGCTGCAGCGGTGTTGCCGAACTCACCAGTCACAGCCACTATGTCGCCGGGCGATGCACCGGAGCGCTTTACCAAATTCTTTGCAAATCCTACAGCGAATCCTGAGATTATGAGATCCTTTGCCTCGCCCACATCCCCACCCAGTACCTGTACACCATAGTCCTTAGCCGCCGAGCTTATCCCGGAGATGATCCCGCGGAGGCTCATAACGGGAAAACTTCTGGGAAGACCGAGTGAGAAGAGAAAGGCGGAAGGTCTGGCTCCCTTGGCTGCCAGATCGCTTATGTTCATTGTGACTGCCTTCGCGCCCATCTGGAACGGCTTCATCCCCTTGGGCGCGTCGGTCATCCTGACAAACATGTCTGTCTTCAAGACCAGATAATTCCCGTCCTTAAGCAGGATCGCAGAAGCGTCGTCGGAGGGGGGCAGGATCTGACCCCGCGCATGTCCGTCTTTTTCCATAATGGACCATATGAGTTCAATTATGCCTCTCTCGCCGAGATTAGAGACACTCATTCTTCAGACCTGTGAATGTATATGGTTTTTGGGGTTTTTGAAGGATTCTCTGGTGCGAGAGCAAATTATTCCCCTCTATCGCAAATGAGCCTATAGCCGATGGGTTAGTCAAACTTTTTTATTGTAAGCTTTGCGCTTTTATTTTGCTTTGGAGGGTGTTCTTCACCAACAACATTTGGAACTCCAGTATTTTGGGGTTTGCTTTTTATAAGGTTATGGTGAGTTGCTCACATCCCCAAAGAATTTGGAATTTCCCGCTATATTTCCTAAAAGTTATAAGAAACCACTTGAGGAAATTTAACCGAGCTCGTTGCGGTGATTTATAATTCGCGTGGGTCGATTCTTTTTACCCCCGGTATTGCATCAAACACAGTGTCTGTAGAGATTATTGTGCGGTCTGGGACTTGGTTTAAGGCCGTTGCGGCGTAGTAGGCATCGAATATTGAGGTGATTCTATATTGCCTTATTAGTGCCAGAGCTAAGAGGTCTATCTCAGGAGTGGTTTCTAGAAAGGTTAAGTTTTCTATAGCAGTCAAGGCTGCTGTTCTAGCGATAAGCTCGTCTACTGAGAGGCCCTCTTCTTTAGAAACGTAGTACATTTCATGGAGGCTTTCTCTCGAAGCATAAACCGTGCCGAGTTCTCCTTGTATAATTTTTGAAATAACTTGCTCGGCTGCGGGCTTTAGCCAGTCATCTTTTTTGACGTATGCGTATAGAACATCAGTTTCAATCATCAAAGTTGTTTTCTCCTTTTGGCCCTTTTCACGGCGTCTTCTCTAGCGGCTTTTTCTCCCAAGAT
This sequence comes from Candidatus Methanomethylicaceae archaeon, assembly GCA_049970435.1. Lineage (GTDB taxonomy): Archaea > Thermoproteota > Methanomethylicia > Methanomethylicales > Methanomethylicaceae > JBMFMY01. The sequence continues at coordinate 3,508 of JBMFMY010000024.1, read as the reverse complement.
CTTCAGATCCTTTCGAGATTTTGATGTTGCCAACCAGCCTTTTACCTTTTCATGAGGTGCTTTTGGGATGGGGATCGCAACAAAAAAGGAGCCAGCAGGTATAATTATGGCTTTAGTTTCTCTAATGCCTAACTCCCTAGGAACAGTCATTCTCCCTCTTTCATCGACCTTAACTATGGCCAAAATGTTCCCTCATTTTATAATTTTGCCCCAGAAATATAAATTTTCCCCAAAAATAAATAACTTCCTTTTTTTACTTAAAAGTACTCAATTTTTTATTTCTCTCCCATACCCTCCGAATGGCCCCTGGAAGACGGCACGTATAAAGAACTCCAGATGCAAGCCGGTTAGGTAGAGAAGGCTCTGTGCACAGGCACATCAAGATGCGCCCGTACATAACAGAGAGGAAGTTGATGAAGTGGTGGCACACCCCTGCTTCTGAGGTGGAACGGGATGAGGCGGGGGCTTAAAGGTGGAGGTTCGCCTGTACACTAAAGCAGATGGTATTGCTTAACCTTCCTTCTCCCATGCATTATATATTCACCTTTTATTGTGCCCTCTATCTCCATTGTTCTCATGACCTTATAGATCCCTCTGAGGGAGTATGTACCAATGTCCTCCCAAACTTCATATGCCGTTGCAGAGCCCCTCCTCTCCAGTATTCTCTTCACCTCCAATTTTATGGGTGAGGGCCTCCCCCCTCCCAACCTAACGTCTATTCGCGATGATCCACTAAGCAGAGCCAGCCCAGATCCACTGTTGGCAGCCATCAAATATGCTGAGGCGGAGAGTAGTTCAGTTCGGATCCCGAGCCTTGCCAAATCCACTAAGCTCTTGAGGGCTTCGTGTGGATCCACGCTCACGGTCTTAATCCTGTGGGGCAGTATCTTATCGCCCCCCAGAGTTACAGCAACAACTGAATAGCTTGAGCTCAGGTCTATTCCCGACTCTGATGCCTCACGCAGTCCCTTAATTATGGAGAGAGCCAATAATCCAGTCTTAGCGGGAACATATATCTCATCAATCTTTGGACCACTCTCGACAATCTCAAACGCTATTGTCTTCAAACCCTCAACAGTAAAAGGATTATCGTAATTGAGGATAGAAAGATTGGGCGGATCCGAGAATAGGACCTCGGCGCCAAGATGATGGAGAAATATTAGCTCTTGAGGATCTGCTTCTTTAGGATCCACATAGATCTTCACTGGTTTATTTGAGGACTTGAGGTAGTATGTGAGAGATAGTGCAAAGTCCTTCACGTATTTGAGTGACGAGCTAGATAAGTTGCTGACGATGATTGAGGAAGCCCTGTCAGCATAGCTTCTCGTTGGGTTGATCGTCTCATTTTTCACAAAAACGCCGCCCACTTTCTTGATAGGTGTGTAGCCCTCGCCAAAGGTCACCCGCTTTTCTGTTGGCGGGAGCATGCGCCAGTACCGCCACATGCTGGGAAGATCGTGCTGAACAGACCATTTCAGATCTGTATACTCAAAGAGCACCATTCCACCGCATTTTAGACACTTGGTATGAATGCCATCCTCGGCGTGTCCGCATATCAAACACTTCGAGAGTATCAAAAACAAACACCCTATTGCTAGGGATCAAATGTAGCTAGCGTCTTACCATGCTTATTAAGGTTCTATGAACCTTGTCATCGCAGTGGATCTCGGGATGAAATGTGAGGGCAATGATGTTTGATTGAAGAGCTCCAACGATTGTCCTACCCACTTTAGGATGGGTTACATAACCTAAGGGCTCCGCAGAGCCCCATATCGAGTCTATTATTGGTGCTCTTATAAAGGAGGCTTTTACTGCTCCGATGCCTTTCAGCTCGACCTGGCATTCAAAGGAGTTAGATTGCCTCCCGAATCCGTTTCTGATAACAGAGATATCCATGATCCCAATGTTTTGTTGATCCGTCTCTCCAATAACCCGGTCTTTTATTTTCTTTGCCAAAAGAACCGTGCCAGCACAGGTAGCGAGGGTAGGCATGCCCTCTTTTATTTTTTCAATAAGTACGCTTTTTAGCCCTGTTATATTGAGTAGCCTGCCTATTGTAGTTGACTCCCCTCCTGGAAGAATCAATGCATCTACGCCTCCATCAGCATTAAAATCTTTAGTATCCCTGATGAGCCTTGTCTCCGCCAGGTTATGAAGCGCCTCAAGATGCTCCAGAAAGTCCCCCTGAAGTGCAAGCACCCCGACCCTCACCAAATCACTCACCTCTAACCTGGAGCATCTCTTCTGGTCTGATGGACCTTATGTCTAGTCCGGTAAGCGCTGAACCTTCCGCCACCATTCTCTGGGCCTCTAAGACCCTCTCTGGATCATTCCAGCAAGAGGTTGCCAAGACAATGGCCTCAGCCCGCCTCTCTGGGTCGTTAGACTTGAATATTCCAGAGCCAACAAATATTCCGTCGGCTCCAAGCCACATCATAAGAGCGGCGTCGGCGGGCGTGGCTATACCACCGGCAGCGAAATTGACAACGGGGAGGCGCCCCAATCTAGCAGTCAAGATTGCTAGTTCATATGGCACTGCATTCCTCCTTGAGTATTTCCTGATCACTTCATCCCCGCTCTCGAGAGAGGCTGCGAGGAACCTGATGTCCTTTGTTAGGGCTTTCATGTGTCTGACCGCTTCTGAGACATCACCAGTACCGGCCTCCCCCTTTGTCCTTATCATAGAAGATCCTTCTCCGATCCTCCTGAGCGCCTCGGGGAGACCACGGGCCCCGTTTACAAAAGGGGTTCTGAAGGACCACTTGTTTATGTGACCTCTCTCGTCCACCGGCGTCAAGACCTCGCTCTCATCTATCAGATCGACTCCAATTTCCTCCAAAAGCCGAGCCTCTTGGTAGTGACCGATCCTGCATTTCGCGCTCACGGGTATGGTTATGCTTGACATAATCTCCTCTATCACTTTGATATCGGCGGATCTAGCAACACCACCACTTTTTCTGACGTCGTAGGGTAGTTTGTCGAGAACCATGACAGCTACGGCCCCTGCATCTTCAGCCACACCGGCTTGCTCGGAGTTTGTGACGTCCATTATCACTCCACCCCTCAGCATAGACGGGAATCCTAGCTTCACGGATGTGGAGGCTTCCCTTAATTCTCCTTCCGTTTTGTCCTTAAGCTCCAGCAGTTCGTATATCAAAGATCTTAGCTTTTCCAGAAAGGAATAAGAGTCGACAAATCGCATGAATTATAATGATTTGGGGGGTTAAAGAAATAATTAATTGAACGTTCAATAGAAACAGCATCCGACCCTATGCGAGTCTCCAACAAGTATGAATTATGACATTGCAAAGTTGCGAATTATTCCGTGTATTATCACTTAGGGCTTTCAGCAAAATTTACAAAGAATTTATCTTTACCTCGCAAGAAGACCCCATCCGTAAGTGTGGGGATGAATTGCGGAAGATTTAAATTTTTCTCGCCCGGATATTGCATTAGCCTTAAATCGGATCTTCCGAGCCCAAGGCATGGCGAGATCATACAGCCCATG
>JBMFMY010000023.1:0-11534 GCA_049970435.1 Candidatus Methanomethylicaceae archaeon | reverse complement strand
TTGATGAGTATCAACCACGGTTTGCTCGACTCCTTAGGGGTTTCCACAAAAACACTCAACGACATGGTTTACGCGTCTAGGGGTGCGGGTGCCTTGGGATCAAAATTGACGGGTGCAGGTGGGGGCGGTTGCATAATTGCCCTCTGTCCTGGCAGGGTGAGAGAAGTGTCCCTCGCTATAAAGCTGGCTGGAGGTCTGCCCTTTGAAGTCTCTCTATCCGGTCCTGGCTTGAGGGTCGAAGCTTCGTCATAAATCGTTTAATTTTTAATAGTAATAGTAGTGGAGCGTTCTCCGAATCTAAATATCTTATAAACCCAGTAGTAATCCTTATATTATGGATGGATAATCTATCCAAACGGTGAGCGCTCCTTGAAAATCAACATTTGGGCCATAACCACCGTGATGTTTCTCGTTTGGGCGATCAGCGCAACAATCGCAACCTCGAACTACTACACATTATCCCAAAACCAACAAGCAACGATCGAAAGCCTTCAATCCATTGTCTCAACCGTGGCAATCAAGGTAAACATCGCAATAAGTTATGGGAATGGTACCGTGAGATGGTATAATGATACATACCTTCCTGTGGGCATCTCACTCTTTAACGCCACAGCCAAGCTCTGCAAAGTCGAGTTCACGGTGTATCCCTCTATGGGCATCTGGGTAAATTCCATAAACGGAGTATCTGAAGACCCTGCAACCAACAAGTACTGGATCTGGTATACATGGTCTTCCAACGGCTGGAGCATGGGGCCTGTAGGTGCTGATCAGTATGTGCTAAAGAACGGTGAGACCATAAAGTGGGAACTAACAAAGTTCTAGCACCCCATCCTTGTATCTATTTTTGTTAAAGGTTCGTGTCGTGTTTTTCACAATATCCGATCGTCGTCGAATAATCTCTCAAATTAGCCCAAAAACCACTAAATTCAAGCCCTTAGTAGAATTCCGTTCTTTTTTAGCACGCTAACAATTGTGACCACTAATACTGCAGTCATAGCCTCTGTGATAGGTCCCACAGCGTACAGGTATCCTCCTGCGGCCGGCAAAAAGAGCCCGACTATTCCAATTATCAGAGCACTGAACCAGTCAAAGCCCAAAAGTACAAGCAAAGCCCAAGAATTTGTGAGGTCGAACGCGAGCAACATTACATATGTCCCAATCGCCAGTCCCAATCTGCTGATCTGTTTAACATTCTTTCTTCCCCAAATTAGTCCGCTCAAAAAACCTACCAGTCCCATAAGGAAGGAGTTCACAACTGTCCAAGGACCTGGTAACCCAATCATAATGTCAGACAAAATGTAAGATGTAGCTCCTATCACCAATCCTGATGAGGGTCCTAACAAGGAGCTACCTACTATAGTGAATACCGCTGGAAAGTTCACGAACTGTATAGATCCGAAAAGGGAGTGTTTGATCAACCTCAATGTTACAGCCAGAGCTATTGTAATGGCGGTATATGTCAATTTTTTTACCCTTGGCACCCCTCCCTCCATATGTAATACCATGTGGATAGTATATCCATCCAACTAAAAAACTTTTGGCTACTTCATCACCCTCATATATAATGATCCTGAAAACCCCTTTTAGACGAGCAGAAATTTATAAGACTGATAAATCTTTAGCACTTCAAGAGGCGTTCTCTTTGGTAAACAAGGATGATGTTTTGGAAGCTTTAAAGAGCGTCGTGGATCCAGAGCTCGGCATGGACATTGTTGCCGCGAATATGATCCGCGATGTAATGGTAGAAGGAAGTAACGTGAAGATTGTGATTGCTTTGACCTCAGACTCTTGTCCCTTAGCGAACAGATTAAAGGAAGATGCAGAAGCAGCCGTGAAAAATATAGAGGGTGTAGGCAAGGTGGAGCTGGAGCTGACTACCATGAACGAAGACGAACTGAGGCAGCTCTCAGCAAAGATCAAGACTAGGAGTGCACACCTTCTCGAGAAACTACCGAAGAAGGGGATCAAAAAGATTATTGCAGTGGTGTCTGGGAAGGGCGGGGTTGGCAAATCCTCGGTTACTGCCCTAATAGCCACAACCCTATCAAAAAAGGGCATGAGAGTTGGCATTCTGGATGCTGATATAACTGGTCCCAGCATTCCAAAGATCTTTGGCGTTGACACACCACCGTTTGTTTTGGAAGGTAAAATCGTACCACCTGCCTCGAAGAATGGCATCAGGATAATGTCAATGAACCTCATCACTGGCAGGCAGGAAGCCCCAGTTATATGGAGAGGCCCGCTTGTGAGCAGTGCCATAAGGCAGTTCTACGTGGATGTTGATTGGGGAGAACTTGACTACCTGCTGGTTGATCTTCCACCTGGTACAAGTGATGCCCAGCTGACCGTGATGCAGATACTGCCGTTGGATGGAGTTATAGTAGTCACCTCGCCACAAGAGCTCGCAAACTTGATAGTCTCGAAAGCTATCAACATGTCCATGATGCTTGAGATTCCGATCTTGGGCATTGTTGAAAATATGTCCTACGTTGTCTGCCCAAGATGCGGTGAGAGGATTAACCTCTTCGGAGAGCAGAGGGGAAGGATGTTGGCCGAGAAAATAAATTCAAAGTTCTTGGGCTCAATCCCCATCGACCCTGCTCTGTCGGCAGCATGTGATAGCGGTAAGATCGAGGACTATTCAAATTCAGAAGTGTTAGCAGTTGCAGATAGAATAGTGGACTCCCTCTGAGCTGATGTAAATTGGGTGAATCCAGCACGGAGGAGTGCGACTCCTCCTCAATAGAGATAATACCGGCAATATCCAAGGACATCGAGTCTATAGCATCGATCTTGAGAGAAAGTTTCCCTGGGAAGGCAAAGTACTACAAGATCCGTAGCTGGGAACACGAGTCCAAGAAAATCCTGAGATCAGACAAGGGATGGATCACATTCGTCGCGGTAGATCGTGGTGAAGTCGCCGGTGTCATAGCAGCAAGGCATCTGAAGACAAAGTACCCCACCGTTAGAGTAGAGTGGATAGCAGTGGCAGAGCCCTTCAGGAACAGAGGCATCGGCAAAGCCCTCTTTGACCACCTCACCAAATGGATCACATGCTCTTTCTTCAACCAGCAAGTCAGAATAACCCTGAGAGCCAGGACTGATGTGCAAGATTTTTACAGAAAACTTGGTCTGCGATGCTACGGGCGAGGCTGGATGAAAAAGAGGGTCAGCAAGCAGAATAACGAAGCGTCTGCCTAATGAACCCCTGATAGGAGTCAAAAAGATGGATGACCTAAAGCCAGAGTTAGAATTATACCCTTGGATCAAGATAGCACCCACACTAGCAGTCATATTCATAAGCCCTGCTCTTCTCACCGTGGGAGGAACTATAGGAACGCTTCTACCCATAGAAATGGCCGCTGTGGTTTCAATCGTCGCAGGCCTTGTTTTCTCATCAATCATCTATCTCCATGGTGGTGTTGGATCCAGGGAGCACATGGGCCTTCTCAAGTTAATGGAAGCATCATTGGGGGATGCTGGATCTAGGTTCTTTGCATCCCCCCATCACGATCACTCAAATTGGCTGGTTCTCTGTCCTTATAACTTTGGGAGGCGAGGCCCTCTCAAAACTCACACCAATACCCAAGTTCCCGTCCATAACTCTTTTTGGAATACTCGTGGCCAGCGTGATGTACTTCAGCTTCAGTAACCTGTCGAACTTCACTAAGGTGACAGCGCTGGTCACAGGTACATTTGCACTGTGGGCGCTGTACGCTGTACTCTCCAACAGCTCGCTCCCACCCAACTTTGTGAATGGTGACCCCATTTATGCATCCACCCTCGCCATTGGTAGAGCGATGTCCATCTCGACGGTCTCGCCCGACTTCGTAAAGGGGGCTCGATCGACCAGAGACCTCAGAATTACATCCTTTTGCATAGTCTTCCCTGTCGTTGTCTTCTCACTGATCTGCGGCAACCTCATCGGTCATTACACCTCAATTCCAAACCCAGTCGAAGCCCTCACGGCTATAGGTCTTCCAATACTCGCTAACCTCTTGTTGTTGGTGGGAAGCACGGCAGCTGCATCCTCCCTTTACCCGCCATCCATTGCCCTCTCAACATTGACTGGGATCAGCAGGAAAAAAGCTACGATTTTCGCCGCGGTCGCGGGTCTGATAGTCTCCTACGTCGGGATACTCGATCAGCTCCGACTATTTCTACAACTGATAGGCTGGTTGCTTCCGCCGCTGATAGGCATGAACATGGCAGAATATTACATTCTTTCAAAGAGGATAATTCCGAAACATGGAGTACACAGGAGAGGACTAGTGGCGTGGATATCAGGGGCTGTTGGGGGTGTACTGATGCCTTTCGGTATAACCCCCATAAACTCCCTTCTCATATCCTTCTTGGCTTACCTTGCACTCCACCTTAAATCTTAATCTCACTAGGCTTTCTGAGTTGCTTTTACCAACAAGATCGCGATGGAAGCTAGCACTGCAAATGTTGCACCGTAGTAGAATGCATATGCGCTATTAATCGAAAATAGAATCCCCGCTACCAAATTGGTCGGGAAGGTCACAACTCCAATTAGCATGTTGTAGAGCCCGTACGCCGTCCCCCTGTACTCATCGGAAACCAAGCTGGGTATTATTGCCCTCTGGGATGTTTCAACAATGCCCTGATGCACACCAAATAAAGAGGCCCCTACAAGCAATACCGGTGGATCTGGCGCAAGAGCCATAAACAACAATGAGCAAAGGAGCAATAAGTAGCCCAACTGAATAGCCCTAACCCTCCCGATTCTGTCGGACAACTCTCCAGCGGGTATACCTGAGAAGACATGGAACACCTGGATACAGGCGTAAACCAACGGAGCAAACTCTTCCGGTATTCCGAGCTCCAATGCCCTAAGCAAGAAGAAGGCGTAACTTATCGCACCAACAGAGTAAAACGTGGCTGATATTAGATACATGTAAAAATTCTTGGTCAAAATACTCTTTGTTCCACCCAAACTGTATTTTGAGGAGGCTGTCTTTTTTTGTGGCTCCTTCACAAAGAGCGCCAATATTAGGATGGCTAAACTTCCGGGTATGATTGTTATGAAAAACAGCCCCTGATAACCAAGCGGCACAAGCAGGACAAAAGCCAAGACTGGTCCTAGGATCGCGCCAAGCTGGTCCAATGTCCTGTGAATTCCGAAAGCCCTCCCCATCTTACCCTCAACTACAGAGTCTGAAATTATGGCGTCTCTTGGAGGAGTTCTCAAACCTTTTCCTATCCTGTCTGCAGATCTGAGCCCTAGGACATGTGCCCAACTCGATGCAAACCCCATCAAAGGTTTTACCGCATTGGAGAGGCTGTAACCGACAACAACAAGCGTCTTCCTCCTCCCAACCTTATCAGATATAGCTCCTGAAGCCAGTTTTAGAAAAGATGTTACGCTCTCGGCTATGCCCTCTATCATTCCCACGATCTCAGGGGTCGCACCCAGTTGTAACACAAGAAAAGTTGGCAGTATGGCTACCACAATCTCCGTGCTTACATCAGTAAAGAAACTGACGACCCCCAGAATGAGCACGTTGGCGGTAACGCCGAATAGAACTCTTTTCTTTCTGTTCGTGACTCCCACCTCCTCGATGCTCAGTCTTACCGTCCTACGTATCTTATTTAAGATCAAACACCCTTGGCGTAGCCGACAGCTCGGTCTATAAGTTCCTCAACTTTGCCAAGATAGTTTTCTGGCTTCATCAACTCTTCTATCTCCCTTTCAGTCAAGTACTCTCTGATATCTGGTCTTCTCAAAAGGGCATCTTTTATTGACACTCCATCCTTAAACGCCGCCATTGAAACCTCCCTCAAGATCTCGTGTGCCTTCTGTCTTCCCATGCCCTTCTTTGCCAGCGCCATCATAACCGCCTCTGTGAGTATCGCCCCCTTGGAGAGCTCGAGGTTCCTCCGCATATTCTCAGGGAATATTCGGATGTTTGACAGTACTCTGTTCATGGTGATCAGCATCTCGTCCAAGATTATGAAGGACATAGGTATCACAAACCTCTCACTGCTCGAATCCGTGAGATCCCGCTCGTGCCAGAGAGGTACGTTCTCAAGGGATGGCACCACAAGCCCCCGCATCACTTTTGCCAGTCCAGACACCTTCTCACAGTCGACTGGGTTCTGCTTGTGTGGCATCGTGCTGCTCCCCACCTGCCCCCTCATGTCAAAACCCTCTGCTAGCTCGAGGATCTCAGTCCGCTGTAGGTTCCTTATCTCCGTGGAGATCCTGTCCAGACTTGAGGCCGTTATGGCGGCCCAACAAACAAATTCTGCTATCCTGTCCCTGCATATTATCTGCGTGGTTATCTCTGCCGGTCTTAAACCGAGCTTCTCCATTACTCTTCTCTCTATCTCGAGCGCTTTTTCGCCCTGACTTGCCATAGTCCCTACAGCTCCGCTCATCTTGCCCAAGATTAACCTCTTTTTGATCTCCCTGAGCCTTTCAAGATTCCTTCCAGCCTCCGCGGCGTAAACCGCCATCTTGAATCCAAGCGTTATGGGTGTGGCATGTTGGCCGTGAGTTCTGCCTACCATTATAGTCTTCTTATTTTCTAAAGCCAGATGACAAAGCAGATCTCTCAGATCGACCAACCTCTCCTCGAGGATCGAGATAGCCTCTTTGAATATAATACCCCACGCAGTATCTACTATATCGTAACTGGTTGCACCCCAGTGGACGTACTTTCCATACTCTCCACACTCCTCCGCCAGCACCTCTACCATTGCCATTATGTCGTGTCTAGTCTTCTTCTCCCTAGCTTTGACCTTCTCTGGCGTAACTAGACTGACGATAGCCTTTCTTCTTATTACATCAGCCGCATCTCTGGGGATCTCGCCCAACTCTGCCAGAGCCTCTGCGAGCGCCACTTCAACGTCCAGCATCCTCTGGAGTCTGTATTCCTCCTCGAAGAGCCTCTTCATCTCAGCGCTGCCGTATCTGCCCGTATCTATAGGACAAATTGGCATATACCGTCCCATGGTGTCTCTGATGATTCTGATTTTTAACCTTTTGCAGACTTCCTGAAATATTTCAGGATATAAAAATAGAAGTTGCTACCTTCGGCATACACTTTGGTAGAACTCGAGCCTCCTAAATCTCCCCGCTCCGTATGTTTTTAATTTAATTTTTCCGCCCTCTGCCGCCCTCTTGATCTTCGATTTTATGTAAAATTTTATCCCATCGACCTCAGTGTAATGCTCAAAACCCTCGTATTGGCGGTCCTCTTTTATGTCAAGTTCTACCGACTCTTGGTTCATCATGCAACCACAATCAAGTATCAGGACTGCAGGTCTATTTATCCCGAGCCTCTTTGCCTCGTCCTTGACAAATTCGATTACACCCGGCTCAATTTCTATCATCCGTATCCCTCTGCCTTAGGTAGACTCTCCTAATACTCTCTTAATTTGTTAAGTCGTTTTCATACAAATTTTAGGGTTTACTTCTTCTCTACAGTCTTCTTCTCCGCGGTCTTTTCCGCAGTCTTCTTGACCTTCTTCATTGGAACTTCGCAACAAATCAGGTCACAGGCAGCACAGCCGCAAGGATCTTCGACGACAACGACTAGACCGCACTTCTCACATTTATACATATCTCCCTTTGCCAAAATGGTCACCTGATAATTGATCTCTCACATCCCTTTTAAAGAATATCGTTGAATCAGAACCTATCACTCTTTTAAGTTTGCAACCACATAGAGTATTCTGTGAAATCGAGATGATGGGCATCTCTCCAGAAGAGGCAAGGGCTTTAGACGAGAATGCCGAATTTCTTGGAATATCTAGACTCCAACTCATGGAAAACGCAGGCAAAGGAGTTGTTGAAGCACTCTTAAAGCGAAAAGAGATCCAAGGGAAGAGGGTTTTGATACTTTCCTACACAGGTAATAAGGGTGGAGACGGCTTTGTTGTCGCCAGGCACCTCGCATATCATGGCGCTTATGTCGATCTCATACTTTTAACAAAGCCTGACCAGATATCCACTGAGGAGGCAAAGAAAAACTTCCTGATAGTTGAGAGGCTCTCTCATTCAATCTCTCTTCACATCGCACCCACAAATAGCGATCTACTCTCCCTTCAAGAGAAGTTTGACAACGCAGATATAATTGTGGATGCCATGCTTGGCACTGGTGCGAAGGGCGAGCCTAAAGACCCCATCAAAACCGCCCTACAGCTTTGCAACAAATCAAAAGCCTACAAGGTCGCCATAGACGTACCCACAGGTGTAGATCCTGCAACTGGTGCAGTCTCGAAATTTGCCTTCAAGTCCGAACTCACCGTCACACATCATAGGCCCAAGCTTGGTCTCTTCAGCGAGGGTGGGAAGAAGACCAGCGGAGAAATAGAGATAGTCAATATAGGTATCCCTCCCGAGGCCGAGATTTACGCGGGTCCTGGGGATCTAAGGATCGCCATGAGATCAAGGGATCCATACTCTCATAAGGGTGACAACGGGCGGGTACTGGTGGTTGGAGGATCCTACAGATATGTTGGGGCACCCACCTTAGCCGCTTTGGCAGCCCTCAGAACGGGGGTAGACTTAGCCATTGTGGCAGTGCCCTCATCAATAGCGCAAGCAGTCAGGTCGTTTTCACCCGATCTTATAGTGCAGCCTCTGCCGTCCCAAGAAGTGTTAGACATGCAATCCCTAGAGGCACTGAAGCGGGAGGCCGAACGCTCAGATGCCGTTGTCTTGGGCATGGGTCTTGGTATGGACCCAAAGACCAAGGAGGTAGTTTGGGCTCTTGTGGAATATTTGAGTTCTGCTGGTAAGCCCATGGTGATCGACGCAGACGCACTTAAGGCCTTGGGCGAGATCCGTGACAAATTGAGGCTAAAGAGCGCTGTACTCACTCCACACGCTGGTGAGTTCTATGCACTCACAGGAGAGAAACTTCCCGATGAACGTGAAGTGGGTTGGAGGGGAAGACTCGAAACTGTGATGCTGTGGGCATCGAAACTCAGCACCACGATGCTTCTCAAGTCCCATTACGACATAATAACAGAAGGAAAAAAATTCAAGGTCAAAACTATCGGAAACCCAGGTCTGACCGTGGGTGGGACCGGGGATGTGCTCTCTGGGATAGTTGGCGCCATACTCAGCAGGGGCATAAACCCCTTCAATGCCGCGGTGGCTGGATCCTTCCTTAATTCTTACGCTGGCGATCTACTTGCTATGGAGAAAGGTTACCACTATACTGCCAAGGATCTCGTCGATAAGATACCAGAGGCTTTGAGAAAGTTTGGGCTTTAGCTATAAAAAGGCACTATATAAAAATAAAATCAAATAAAATAAAAAATATAAATAAAAAATAATAAAAAATTATTTATCTCAATACTAAAACTTCTTGAATTTATCCCTGGACGTTCCGCAAACTGGGCACTTCTCAGGAGCCTCGCCCTCGACTGTATATCCGCACACCGGACAGATCTGTATCTCCTTTATCTCCGGGTCTCTCCCTTCCTCAACGAACTGCTTTGCCTTTGTGTACATCGCAGAGTGTATCTTCTCTGCTTGTAATGCATAATTGATGGATCTTATCGCGCCAGACTCTTTCTGGAGCTCGGCGACTGCTTTGAATGCTGGGTACATCTCTTCAACCTCGTAATTCTCTCCGTCTATCGCCGTCTGCAGGTTGTCCTTTGTCTCTTTGATGTAACCTAGCTCTCTGAGATGATTGGTGGCATGAATCCTCTCAGCATAGGCGATTGCCCTGAATAGTCGAGCGATGTTCTTGTAACCGTTCTCCTCGGCAACTTCAGCGAATATTGTATATTTCATGTGTGCCTGACTCTCGCCCGAAAATGCCGCCTTAAGATTCTCCTCAGTCATTTTTCTCATTGTGACTTCCCACCTCTCTTCTTATCTCTTTATCTTTTTATCATATTTATATTATTCATCGCAACACTCTATATCCTTCTCCTATTTTTTGCATAATCCTACTCCACTTTTTCGAACATTTCTTTTGGGGCTCCGCAGACAGGACAGACCCAAGTTTCTGGCAACGACTCAAATGGCATACCTGGAGGAATGCCGTTGATCTCGTCTCCCTTCTCAGGATCGTATACGTATCCACAGACTGTACATGACCATTTTTCCATCAGCTCACCCCCATTACCTTTGTTCCTAATTCCCTTCCGGCCTCTCTGCAGACTTGGAGATCTTTTTCAGTTGGCGAGAACCTCACCTCGATGCCTTGTCTGAATGGTAGCGCATCGAGTGCCTTCAGCTCCTCGTCAAGTTTCTTAGTTATGCCAGGACCCCATCCATATGCTCCGAATGAAAGTCCCACCTTGCCTTTTGACCTGACGAGCCTCAGCAGGGAAGTCGCATAGAGGAGCTGTGGGAATACGCCGCCCAGGATCGTGAGGGAGCCCAACGCGATCCCTTTAGCCTCCATCCCCTCGGCCAGAAGGTCTGCCCAACCGTGATAGCTCAGCTCTTCAACGTCCTTGAGAACAACCTCTGCACCTGCCGACAGGACTCCTTCAGCGATCGCTTTGGCCATCTTCTCTACATCGTGCCATATTGACGAATACAGTATCAGAACCTTATTTCTCTCGGGGTTGGTACTCCATCTTCTGTACATCTCAGTTATTCTTTTCACGTCCTTCCATATCGGTCCGTGAGAAGGACATATTGTCAAAGGCGCAAGCTCTTCGCACTTATCGAGACCTTTGAGGACCATATTCGAGAGCGGTCTGAAGATCAGGGCAAAATACCTCTTTGCATGAGCCTCTATATCCGGGACTTCTTCAGCCACTATACGAGATGATATGACTTGGCTACCAAACATATCACAGGAGAAGAGTATTCTATCCTCCTCTAGGAAAGTCCACATGGTCTCTGGCCAATGGAGCATTGGTACTTCCACAAAGTGGAGTGTCTTTCCGCCCAGATCAAGTCTATCCCCGTCCTTGACAATAACAAAGTTTCCTCGAACTCCTTGGGCTTCCAGAAATTCCTTACATCTGGCGGTGCAGTGTATCTTTATCTCCGGGGCGATCTCGATTACCCTCTTTATTGATGATGAATGGTCGGGCTCTGCATGATTAACGATTAAGTGTTTTACATTGGAAAGATCAGTTATTTCCAGGATCTTCTTACGGTACTCTTCAAAGAAAGGCTCGTAAACGGTGTCTACCAGTGCAACTTCATTGCCGTTGACTAGATAGGAGTTGTATGTTCCGCCCTTGGGCGTGGCGATGCCATGAAAGACCCGAAGCTTCCAGTCAAACACCCCAATCCAAAAAACACCGTCGGCAATTTTAATTGACAAAAAGGGCCACCTAAAACTATCTTGTAAAACTGCCATATATCCTTTTTTTAAGGTTGCTTTTTCACACAATAAAGCATCAGTTCTTGCAGTTATTTTTGGAATTTAATCCTATTAGAAGGTAGCAAGCCCTTACCCTTCCAGCCATTCGAAATTTGTTGTTTTTGGCCATTTTTCCGCGAAGCCCTCATTGCTAAATGTATTTAAGGAACCATCTGATTTACAACGCACTTGACAAGAAAGCCTAGAGCTTTAGCTCTG
>JBMFMY010000022.1:0-12118 GCA_049970435.1 Candidatus Methanomethylicaceae archaeon | reverse complement strand
CTTGCCGCTGAACTTCCCCCTCTTGGCAAGGGGTTTGCCCTCCACCTCGACGATGTCCATTGAGAAGTCTATGGTTGGGGCGTTCGAGACAAAAGTTCCAACTCCGAACCCGTCGACTGGACCCTCCGCAAGCCGCCCCACAGACTTCTCATCCAGTCCACCCGATACGTAGATCTTTACGTGTCTGTATCCGCGGATGTCTAGCTCCCAGCGCACCTCCCTCACGATCTCGAGAAAGTCACCTCTTCGGGAGCCTGGGGTGTCTAGACGAACCCCGCTGAGGCGGTCGCGTAGGGTATCGGCAGCAAGCACAGACTCGTACTTCTCGTCCCACAGAGTATCTACCAGTGCTATCCTGGGAACGGTTGGTTCGATGACCTCGTCGAAAGCGCTCCATGCAGATCTCTGGTCTCCGAACAAGAGTATAAGTGGGTGCGGCATGGTTCCGGATGGTGGGATGCCGATGAGTTTGGCGCCGAGAACCCCTGAGACCCCGTCGAAGCCCCCTATGTAGGCAGCCCTGTCGAGCATCGGTGAGATGGCGGGATGCATGCGCCTGATGCCGAATGCGAATACCTCCTTCCCCTTGGCAGCCTTCTTCACCCTTGCGGCGGCGGTAGCAACCCCAGAGGCCTGGCAAATTAGCCCCACTGTAGCAGTCTCCACACTGACAAAAGATCCGTAGGGACCAACGACTGCCATCTGGGGTACCCTGAAACCCCTCAAGTCCTTGGTAGGGAATAGGGTGCCTTCAGGGATTGCGTAAAGATCAACAGGCAGACCTTCATATAGGTTGACGACCTCTTCCAGACCGCATAAGACGCCCCATTTCCAGTTCTCGGGCAATCTTCCTACGGTGACCTCGGCGGTAACTCTTTTGTCAATCCCTTTATCCTCAATTATTTTCTTTGTGCGCAAGTAGTATATGTCAGAGGTCTGCCCAGATTTTATCTCTTCGTCGGTAGCGACATGAAAACGGCGCATTGTGACCACTTGTGAAGAATTATCTCGGCGCCCCTAAATATAATTCTTGAGTCGTGAGGACTTTCCGTTTTTGCATCTTTTTCTACTCTCGAATTTTCAGTTTGGACCCAAAACAGATTATGCGTTTGGAGGTAATAATTATCAGATCAGAGGGTTTGAAACAAAAGCAAACTCGAACCTGAGCCATAATCAGTGAATGTTGTGCAATCTTCATTATTGAATCAAGACATCACCATTCATACTTTTTCAAATCGTCAGATCGTCAGTACTCGTCTATGGAGAGTTGCTTTGAAGTCTTATTTGATTTCATGAGCGACCATTCTTCCTTTGATATCTTACCGCCAACCTGCTCTTTGATCAGCCTGGCCGTCTCGCTACCTATCTGAGGAACCTTTATCAGGTCGAGTGGTGAGGCTGTGCGCAGATCCTCCAGTGTCCTGAAGCCTGCCGAATACAGGGCTCTAGCCCTCACTCTACCTATGCCCCTAAGGGAGACCAGTGGAAGGAGCTCCTCCCTCACGCCGTTCTCGATTCTAAGATAGAGGCTCCTGAGAGAGGCTATCGACTCTGAGAAACCGAAGAGCTTAGCAAGCTCGTGTGTGGAGTGGATCAGCCACCTTGCTGATTCGACAAAGGAGTAAATGTCACCAGATCCCACATCGAACCTCTCGATGATGCTGTCCTCTGGTGACTCCTCTATCCAGTCCTTGAGTAGAAGGGCGGTCTTGACTTCCTCCAAGAGGGACTCGTATTCGGGAGAGTCCTCTTCAGGTATTTCGAAGAGGAAAAGATCCGAGTTGGACTCTATGTAGGAGGAGAGCTGCTCTATGTCTTTTTTCCTGATGTAGAGCTTTGGCATGTCGGGGGTGTGGCATATGAGGGTTAGGTAGCTCATGGGAGGCAGACCAGACCTTCGGAGCCTGAGGGCATCCCTTATTATCACGGCGGAGACCGGGTCGATGTAGAGCTCTGCGACCCTAATGCCGAACTTGGTCGGCTTAAGCAGGCGATTCTGCTGGTCCACAAGACCCTCCTTAGTGAGCATTTGGAGATATTCAGTGACTCTCCCCTTGAAGGTATGGAGACCGTACTGGTGGGCGAAGAGGGTCCTCCCGAAGAACTCTAGGAGGTCTTCCTCGCTGTGAGCAAGTCCTGTGGTGATGGTTGCTAGGATGTGGGACCTGAGGGACGAGGCTGTCCCAAGCTTTGACCATATCTTCTCGGGTTCGGAGAGAACATACTCCTCGAGGAGAAAGTCGCGTTCTGACTCGTTCCTCGCCAGCAGTATGGCCTCCCCCTCTTTGTCGTACTTTGGCCTCCCAGCCCTTCCGGCCATCTGCTTCTCCTCCAGCACAGGGATGTTAGTTTGACCGTAGCCAGGCTCGAACCTCCTGTACTCGTAGATCAAGACGCGCCTTGCAGGCATGTTTATTCCCGCAGAGTTATGCACGGAGAAAGATCCAGTATAACTCGAATCGCCATCCACTTCCAAATTGTAAACAGATCCTTGGTAATCAGTTTGTTCAATTCTCTTTACGACCATATAATAATAGTCCTCATCTATGAAGTTTGTGTTGTGGTTTCTGTTGCCTTTTAGGGTAAGATTTTGATTCACGATCATTCTGCAAAAACTTGCTAATTGGTTTCCTGAGACCTTGATTTCATAAAGGTCGTTGAGGGGTTTAGTGTTATCCGATCGCCTTTCTCTATTAGTCTTCGAGATGGATGGCATGAGACCAAGCTTCACCAAAATCGCGAACAGTTGCTTAGCAAGTGTGGGAGAGGCAGTAGAGTAGCTTGCGCACGGCGTTGAGTTATCATCGCTAATCCGACCGTTTCCCAACCACATACTACGGACCAGAGGAATGAGCTTCGCCTTTGGTAAAAGGAGAAAATAGTCGGGGAGATGTTTATTCACTGCAGTATCCCCGAATAGCTCGCGAAGTATTGATGCCAACTGTTTGGAGCAGGCGCTTACGACTCTTCTGTTCTCCAATTCATCGATATCGCACCTCAGCCCTAACGAGCCCAATGCCTCAACGACAATTTTGGTCAGATGCTCCTCCTTTGAGTTTAGAGAAAATGTAATAGCACCGTTCTCTCCGCAGGATCCCACAGCGATGAATAGACCGAATAACTCAAGGTTTTTCTCTGTCATTGAAATCTTGTTGGTCTTTTTACTCGTCAAGAGTTTACCTAAAGTGCCAGATTGATTGACCGGCGGGACGGGAGGGGGCAACTCTATGAATTCGATGTCAATTTCGGTTTTTATTCGTGGGAATAGGACCAGATCACCCTTCTTGAGGTACTTTGCCTCGATCCATTCTGGCTCGTTATATTCCCACAAGCGGACGTTTTGGGTGCTGCTACGTGTGGAGCGGCGGCGCCTTTTTACGCGAAGCACCTTGTGTTCAGGTGTCATCCTCATGGTTAGCTGACCATGAGTAATGATCTCCAATAATTTGCCGGCATAAGGTCTTTGGATTTTTGCGAATACTGTTTTGAACTGGCCGGTGTGGGTCAGAACCTTATCGCCAGGGCTCAGGTCTGCGATTCTTCTCGGGCGCCCCTCGCAGAAGATCTCTTCGTCTCCAGGAAGGCACAGGGTAGGGGTGGCGCATATGCACTTTATCAAGAACGAACGGAAGGCATTCTCTACGGCTCTGCGCTGCTCGTATGTGAGGCCTGCGTGGTGGAATGCGACGCCGTGGGCGACTGCCTTGGAGAGTGTTTCTGAGATCCTGGTGCGCTCCCCCATGCGCAGTATCTCGGATGAGAGCTCGAGTAGGCGCCTCTCCTCCTTCCCTCTCAGGAGACGGCGGACCGGTTCTGAGAGGCGCTTGGCGAGGGAGACCGCGGAGAGTCTGCTACCGGTGAATATGAGTATCTGTCCCCCTGCCCTGATCACGTCAATGGTGAGGAGCGTTACGGGATCCTTCTCAGGTCCTTGGAGCCGAAGTACGCTCCCGTCTTTGAAGAAGACAGAGTCGCGGAAGCATACGCCTTCCTTCAGTGGTACAGGCCTCCAGTCGCTTGTGACCAGTGCCGCATCCAGCCATTCCGCGATCTCATCCGCGTTCTTTATGGTGGCGCTGAGGGCTAGGAACTGAGCAGCAGGGTTGGTTATCTTCAGCGCCGTGAGGAGTGCCTCCAAGGTAGGCCCTCTAGAGAGCTCACCCAGTAAATGGACCTCGTCAGCAACTATAAGGGAGAGTTTGTCTATCCAATGCGGCTTGTGCCGTATAATGGAATCTGCCTTCTCGTTAGTTGCAATTATCAAGTCATAACTTGCAAGGGATGGGTCAACTGTGTCGAAATCCCCGGTGGAGAGTGTGACCTTTATACCGAGCTCCTCGAGTGCCTTGAACTCTTCGTACTTCTCGCTGGCTAAAGCCTTTAACGGAACTAAGTAGAGAACCTTCCCATTGTGCTCCAAAATGTGCTTTATTGCGCAGAGCTCCGCGACAAGGGTTTTGCCAGAGGCGGTAGGGACGGAGAGTACAAGGTTTTTTCCATCGAGCACTCCGGCCCTAACAGCCTCTTCTTGTGGGGGGTAGAGCTCCTGAATTCCCATCTTAAGAAGAACCTTCTTTGCGTCCTCAGGAATGGGAAGATCCTCGATCCTAATCTTTGGCCCTCCGTTAGGCCTTCTTTATGTATCCCGGCTTTGCCTCGTAGATTATTCCCTCGTTGATCCACTTTGAAAGGGCGTTCTCGACGAAACTCCTGTTGAAACCCTCCACCTCTGCCCTCGATATGAATGACTCCCTCTTTATTGGACCCATCTCATTCTCCCTTTCCATGGTCATGAGAAGATCGAAGAGAGCCGCAAGTTTGTCGCTGGCTGATTTTGGCCTCCCCACCATAATAGTGTCTATATCGACCTTGCCAGTCGCGCGGTCTATTCCTACCTGCATGAGGTAGGACTTCATGAGTTTGATCACAGGCTCCACATCCTCCTCGGTGACCTCATCCTTGAGGGCGAGCTTTGCCCTGGCTTCAGCGAGCCTTATCACTGCCTCGAGTTGTCTCATGGTTATCGGGACTGGTGAGTCGGCACCCTCACCCTTGCTGCGCATCTCGAGAAAGAACTCCTCGATCTTTTTGCTGGCACCAGGGCTCAGCTTGGGGTTTACGTGCCTTCTCACGTAGTAGAAGTACTTCTTGAGGAGCGTCGGATCTATGGTCGGAGCCCTCCCAGAAGCTATACCCTGATGGAGCGCCAGTATGTGCTCACTCATGGCCCTGTCCTTGGCCTCTTCTGGGCGGTCGATCAAGACGAATATTAGATCGAATCTGGAGATTATGGTTACTGGTAGCTCAGATATGTTCTCGGAGATGGAGCGTTGGGGAACGTAGCGACCGAAGGTGGGGTTTGCGGCGGCGAGTATGCTGGTCCTGGCATTGAGTTGGACGACGATACCAGCCTTTGCAATGCTTATAGTTTGTTGTTCCATCGCTTCATGTATCGCAGACCTGTCCTCAGGGCGCATCTTGTCTATCTCGTCGATACATGCAACACCCTTGTCCGCTATAACTAGGGCGCCAGCCTCAAGGAAGAACTCATTGGTGTTCTTGTCCCTTATAACCGTGGCGGTGAGACCGGCAGCGGTCGAGCCCTTGCCCGAAGTGTATATACCCCTAGGCGCAATCTTGGCTATGTACTGTAGGAGTTGCGACTTTGCTGTGCCAGGGTCGCCGACGATTAGAATGTTTATGTCTCCCCTAATCTTTATGCCGTCGGGCATGACCTTCGTCACGCCGCCGACCAGCTGGTATGCGATCGCCTCCTTGATCTCCTCGTAGCCATATATGGATGGGGCTATTGAGGAGAATATCTTCTGGTAAATGAGGGGATCCTTGGAGAGCTCCTTTATGGCTCTCTCGTCCTCTGGGGAGATCTGGATCTCCTCAGTGCCCTTCTCGGAGATCTCGATGTAATTTGCGTCTATTCCTGTAGAGAATGTTGCGAGCCTGAAGCCCTTCGATGTGAACTCCTGTTTCGCCTGAAGAATTCCCACAACATAGACCCTGTCTCCGGGCCTTGTCAGGTCAACGATGTCTCCTTGGAGAACGCACTCGATTGAGCGCGGTAGTTGCCCTGGCGGGAGCTCCTCTGGCCTCTCCTGGAGCTGTATCATCTGCCAGTCCACAAAGGTCGACTCCTCAGGTATGAGCCGGAAGTATCCCTTCCTGCCACAGTCGGGGTTTGTGCACTGGGGCGGCATCATGAGCACTGTCCCGGTCTGCTCCATCTTAATACGCTCCCCGCACTTCGGGCACTGAAAGACCGCGATCTTGAGGAGCTGCTTTATGACAGAGGCCCTGGTTATTATTCCCTCCACCATTATGAGCTTCCCCATGAAAGAGGACTTCAGTGAGCGGAGAGGGATTGTCTCATCGAGCCTCCTGAAGCGTGCCCTTAACTCCTTGACTTTGGCGGCATAATCCATGTTCTCAGCACGCATGGCGTCAGATATAGCAAGGTTGGCTTTTGGTAGGACTGTTGCCGGCTTATCCTTAAGCTCCATGGCGAGATCTGGATCGAATGATATAAGGTCCTCGAAGTCGATCACCAGGGAGGTCTTCCCTGTGGATGCCATCTGGGCGATTGCATCCCTGTACTTGAATGCGCCGTTTTTGTCCTGGAACGATTTCAGGAAGTTCACGAATCGCTCCCTATAATCCATAGCCTCTTCGAGCAATTCCATGTTATTTCATCCCTTCAGAGAGTATCCTCTGCCTCCACTCCTCTATCTCAGAGCGGAGGCTATTGAAGAGAGCATGCTCCTCAGGTTCGAGCATTTCGATCGAAGGCTTAGAAGGAACCCGCTCAAAGGAGAGCCGGAGGATCTTCTGGAGTCTGCAGTTCAATAGATCGAGGGCCTTGATTGATACCTGCCTCTGCTCGTTTAGGGCGGTGTGAGTGGGGTTCTTTTTTATGTTTTCGTTCAATATCCTGAGGAGATCTCTCAGCTTCGGGTAGAAATTGGGAGGTAGTTTTGAGAGCGATTCGGACCGCTCCTCCTTCCAAGAGAGCTTTATGATGTCGTTTGGCTTAAGCTGGAGGTCCTCCTTGTTTTTGATCTTGACATAGCCATCCTCCTCCAGAACCCTTGCAACCCAAAGCGGGACCTTGAGCTCCGCCCCCTCGGCTGGGGATCCCAGATCCTCTCCACCTACCCTCAACTGAGGCAGGGGTTTCTGGAACACGATCTCCACAGGCTGCTCTTCGTAGAGGAACTGGAAGAAGCTTATTTCTTCAGTGGGCCTGGGAGGCATAGTATTATCTCTCTCCTGCCGGGATTTTTAATCATTTGGTAGGCCTCAGCGCCTTGAGGGAGTTGTAGGCTGGAACTGCAACTATAGTGCCCACTAAGACCTGCCCAATGTTGAATGGGACCTCGGCTATTGCAACGAAGCCCAGAACGAACTGTTCATAGAGATAGTATCCAAGCACCATTACACTCCCGGAGATTGCGCAGGAGAGGAGTAGCCAGCCCACCTCGGGACGGACCATGAAAGAGACAAGAACCAAAGTCACGAAGGATAGGGTTGCGACCGCGCCCCAGAATGCCTCTGTCAGAGGGATGTTGATTGTGGAGATCATCCCGGGCAGACCTATGGAGAACTCGGAAGAGCCGACATAGTAACCCCTCCCGATCAAGAAGATTGAAGTTGAGAGTAGAAAGGCCACGCAGAAAGAGAGGATGCGCCAGCTGCGTTCTGAGAGGACCGGGATCCTTCTAGAGAGAGCCCCGAGGATGCCGCCCTCTATACCCTTTATCACCAAGGTGGCGGGTGCAAAGAAGAGATAGCCGAGGGAGAGATCGGCCAGCATGGATCCGACTCCACCAGCGAAGGCGCCGACATAAGGGCCTGCCAAGAGGGCCACCAGGTACACTGCGGACTCACCTATATTGAAGTAGCCTCGAGTTGCAGGCACATAGACTGTGAATATAAGGGTCGAGACTGTGACGAGCCCTGTGTAGAAGGCTACAAGTGGAATCGTCCTGGCCCTCGGCATAGTAAACCCCTGAGTGTGTATTGAGAAGGCTGAGACGGCTATTTAAGGGCTTTCTGTACAAATTTGGGATTAATTATTGTAGAAGCTCGACGAAAGCCTCCTTAGAGTTAAATATTGGGCACTGCTAATTAGATAAGAGGGTTTTGTAATGTCTGGGGTCCGTTCCGATGTCCGAGAGGTGATGTGGGCAGAGAAGTATCGCCCAAAGACTCTGGATGAGATAGTAAATCAGGAAGAGATCGTTGAGAGGCTGAAGAGGTTTGTCAAGGAGAGGTCGATGCCCCATTGTCTCTTTGCCGGACCGCCGGGGACGGGTAAGACTACTGCCGCACTTGCGCTGGCAATGGATCTCTTTGGAAAGGAGTACCACAAGAACTACCTCGAGCTCAATGCGAGTGACGAGAGGGGGATCGATGTAATAAGGACGACCGTCAAGGACTTTGCCAGGACGGTCAGCATGGGGGATGCCCCCTTCAAGATACTCGTTCTCGACGAGTCGGACAACATGACGCCAGATGCGCAGCAGGCGCTGAGAAGGACCATGGAGATGTACACGAACACTTGCAGGTTCATACTAGCATGCAACTATTACACTAAGATCATAGAGCCCATCCAGTCAAGGTGCGCCTTCTTCAGGTTCACGCCTCTAAAGGCTGAGGATGTGAAGGCGAGAGTGAAGTACATTTGTGACATGGAGGGTGTTGAGATCACTCCGGAAGGCATGGAGGCGCTGATATACGTAGGGGGCGGAGACTTGAGAAAGGTCATAAACACACTGCAGGCGGCGGCTGCTATCGGAAAGAAGGTTGATGATAAGATCATATACAGGATCGCAGGGAGGGTTAGTCCAAAGGAATTGAAGCTAGTCTTGGAAAAGGCCTTAGAGGGGGATTTCAGCTCTGCAAGGAACGAGATGATGAGGCTAATCACTGACTACGGTCTTTCAGGTCTCGACATAGTGAAGCAACTCCACAGGGAGGTTCTATGGCTCAATGTTGATGAGAAGATGAAGCTTAAGCTCATTGAGCTCCTAGGGGAGACCGAGTATAGGCTGCTTGAGGGAGGGAGCGACGAGATCCAGCTCAACACACTCATAGCCAAGATAACCATGGTGGCTGGAAAATAGGGAGTTGTAGAAAAAAGGAAGAGTTGGTGGGGACAGGTTGGGAGCTCCTTGGTCTGAGAGATACAAGCCGAAGACTCTCCAAGAGCTCGTCGGGAACTACGATTCGGCAGAGGAGCTGCTGAACTGGGTTAAGACCTGCCTGGCGGGAAAGGCGGAAAAGAAGGCGGCTCTGATCTGCGGACCTCCAGGAACAGGAAAGACCCTCTCAGTACACTTGGTGGCGGATCTTCTCGACCTGGAGCTCATAGAGATGAACGCGAGCGACTTTAGGACCGAGGAGGCTGTGGAAAGTGTTGCTGGAGGGGCGACGCTTCAGAGCTCTTTGCTTGGTAAGAGGGGGAAGCTCATATTTTTTGACGAGCTTGATGGGATCTCTGGGAGGGAGGACAGGGGAGGGCTCGGGGCGATTATCAAGATAATAAATGTCTCCAGATACCCGGTTGTCCTTGCGGCGAATGATCCCTGGGACCCAAGGTTCAGGCAGCTCAGGGATCTCTGCCACATGATAAAGTTCAAGAGGATAAGAACACCCAGCATCGTTGTCAGGCTGAGAAGGATAGCACAGCTGGCAGGCGTAAATACGGAGGATGAGGCCCTAAAGAAGATAGCGGAGGCTGCCAACGGCGACATGAGGGCGGCCGTGAACGACCTGGAGATGCTTGCAGAGGGCAGGAAGGTCCTGAGGGCTACGGATGTGGGCAGGCTTTACTGGAGAACACAAGAGATGGGGATATTTGATGTGATGAAAGAGATATTCTCAGCGAATACCATAATGGAGGCGAGTGCTGCCGCGGAGAGCTCTTCTCTGGATCTAGACATGCTGTTGCAGTGGATCAATGAGAACATACCCAACCAGTACAGCGATGCCGTAGAGAGAGCAGAAGCGTATGAGTGGTTCTCCAAGGCAGACATATTCATGAACAGGGTGAAGAGGAGGCAGATGTGGGACCTCATAGGCTATGTTGTGGAGCTTGCCGCGGGTGGCGCAGCCCTTGCGAGAAGGGGGCCATACAGGTTCACTAAGTACGCGTTCCCCACGAGGATAGGTTTGTTGAGCCAGAGCAAGGAGGTGAGGGGCAAAATGATGGAGGAGTACGCGGCGCTCGCCAAGGAGCTGCACACCTCTCTCAAGAAGTTCAGGATGGAGTACATGCCATACATAGAGATCATAGAGGAGGCACATCAGAAATTCGGGTCGGAGTTTAAGCATGACCAGAGTAGTAGGGAGAGCGCAGGCTGACCGCGCTTAGGAAGAGAGTTCGCAACTCTTCCTCGGAGGCACCTCTCCGCATAGGACCAAGAAGGTCCACCAAATTATCGGAGCGCATGAGGCAGGGCTTGACTTTGCCGTCGCTGGTAACCCTTATCCTCGAGCACCGCGCGCAGAATTCTGGGTTGTTGGTGGGGCGGACGACCTCGACTGGTGTACCACTCACTATGTATATGCGCCTGCTGTTCATGTCTTCCCTGAGGATTATTCGCTCTGCCATCCTGTGAAGTGCTGACTCGAGCTTAGAGAGGTCTAAGTAGTAATTGCTGTAGAAGGATTCTTCTAAGTTTATCTTCTCAAGCTCTATGAACTGCATGGAGCCATTTATGGAGGATGCCAACTCTATGAAGCGGCGGACTTCTCCCTCGTTCACACACTTCATCAGGACCGTGTTTATCTTAATGTGGATGCCGCTATCAGCTGCCTCAGTTACCCCGTCGATAGTCCGCGTGAGATCTCCTCCAGTGAGGGTTGAGTAGAGGGATGGATCGAGGCTCGGTATGGAGACGTTCATTCTGCGCAGGCCTGCATTCGTGAGTTCCGCCACTTTGCCCTTGAGGAGGGTTCCGTTTGTGGTAATGGCTACATCCTCAAGACCGAGTTCGACTGACCCCTTTATGATATCCACGAGGTCGCTCCTCAGAAGCGGCTCACCCCCAGTGTACTTCACCCTCCTTATGCCCAGAGAGTTGGCAACCTTGACTATCTTGAGGACCTCTCCAGCGGACATCTCGGCAGAGGTTGCGTTCTCGCCCTCATGGTGGCAGTATCTGCATTTGAGGTTGCAGCGCTGCGTCAGGCTTACCCTTAGACCGGTTATCTTCCTGTTGTAGGGGTCGATCATTCTTTGGTGACACTCCTCAAGTGCAAGATTATGAAGTCGGCGATTGTGGAAGGGTCTCTCTTCAGAACTGGGAGTTTAGTGTCTGGAACTGTGCCGTCGAATATTATCCCGATCACGCCGTGGAGCTTTTCGATAATAGGAAACTCCTCAGGGGATCTCGCTATAACAAGTTTGGGGTAGGATGAGGACTTGAAGCCCTCACATAGTATAATGTCGGTGCCCATTTTGGACATGAGGGAGATCGTGGCTTCGAGAGTGGAGTTTGGTAGGTATAGGACTGCCTTCCCTTCGTTGGTGAGCGCCGCCGAGGCCGATGCGCCGGACTCTATGAAACGGGAGGTGTCCTTCTCCGGTTCGTTGTTTATCCTGTGGGAGGAATGCTTTATGACACAGACCCTCATGCCCTTCGATGTGAGGAGCCTTGTGACGCCTTGGATGATGGTTGTTTTGCCGTAACCTCTGCCTAGAGCAGCTATGCATACCACTGGGGAGCTCGCGCTCATTGTGGACACCATCTCTAAACTCCCCAATCAGGCTTAAATCTTCATCTCTCTATGCGCGGACCATCTTGACAAGGTGGGGGGACTCCGGGAGTATTATCTTCTCCATGGCGAGCTTTACGGCGTCTGGTGAGCCTGGTAGGGCGAAGACGAGGACGCCCTTCGTTATCCCTGCGGTCGCACGGGAAGCTATGGTTGAGGTCCCAACTTTTTCATAGGACATATGCCTGAACAGCTCGCCGAATCCTGGCAGCTCCTTCTCGAAGAGGGGGGTGATCGCCTCGACGGTCACATCCCTCGGACCAGGTCCTGTACCCCCGCTGATCACTATAACATCAGCGATGCCTTTCACGGCGGCGTTGTAGAC
>JBMFMY010000021.1:0-12250 GCA_049970435.1 Candidatus Methanomethylicaceae archaeon | reverse complement strand
TACCGTTGTTTGAACAAACCCCCCTCACCAGAATTGCTCCGCTTTCTCAGACCCAGAACAACTGATCGGGATGATGCCCTGAGGTTGCTCCGGGTGCGAGAGGCGTGTCTCTCAATACTCATGAAAGAGAGATCATACGTCTTCGACTGGGAACAAGATATGGGCTTTGACATATACGACTCTTATCAATTCATGGCATTCTTCGAAGGGGGGTTCAAGAGCAGGGGGTATGGCATAACCTATAACACTGAGATGGACGCAGTAGAGATGCTCTCTTCAGGTGAGAAGTGCGCAGTGATTGCCCCTCCACCGATTACCAAAGACGAAGTCATCTTGAGCATTAAGCACAAAAAACTCTTTCCAAAAAAGTCGACCCGCCACATCCTACCATACCGACCAATGGGCATAAACGTTCCCCTATCCTGGCTACAGGATAGCCACGAAGAGGCCTCGAGAAAACTGCATGACCTTTTATCCTTGGGTACTTTCCAAAGGATGCAGGGCGGTATTGTTATAGGCGGAAGGCGCTACGAGGAGGAAGTTTATATCTTTGAATTAAGAAGGACTGGTGGGGGTTTCGACGATACCGGCAATCAGGCTTAGGTACCTTGCAGTTCTCAAAGGCATATCGAAAGATCCCGAGAGAGTAGTTGTCATAAACGGTGAGACTCTGCGAGATTTATTTAAACACCTCAGTGAGACCGAGCCTCCCGAACTTAATTCCAGACTGTTCGAAGAAGACGGCAGCATAAGACCCGACATCGTGGTCTTCATAAACGGTGCCGACGCGTCTATCCAAGGCGGAATGGACGCCCGCCTCAAAGAAGGCGACGAGATCACGATCCTCCCGTCAGTACACGGAGGATAAGGGGGGCTCTTCTACGAAGATAGTCGCACTCACATGGGATGACATCCATTCTTCTCTTCTGGCACTTGCCAACAAGATCTCTGAGAGCAACTTCAATCCTGAGATGATCGTGGGGATAGCCAGGGGTGGATGGGTGGTTGCCCGAATATTATCCGATCTCCTCGATGTCAGCGATCTGGCATCGTTGAAGATCGAGTTCTACAAGTCAATAGGCGAAAAAGAGAGAAAGCCCAGAATAGCTCAACCGGTCTCAGAATCTCCTGCGGGAAAGGTCGTCCTCATTGCAGATGATGTCGCAGACACCGGCGAGAGCCTCATACTCGCAAAGGAGCACATAACCTCTCAAGGTGCCAGAGAGGCAAGGCTCGCTACCATTCACTACAAACCTTGGTCAAAGATAAAGCCTGACTACTATACAAGCGTCACCGACGCATGGATAATATACCCTTGGGAAATAAGAGAGACCATAGAACACCTCATCAAGATCTGGCGTGAGGAGACCAAGGATCCCTTGGAGCTCAGGTCGAGGCTGGCATCTACTGGGATCCCCTTGGAACTCATAGATCGGTACTTCTACCACAAGAACTCCCAGAGGTAGACCTGATTGCAGACCGAGTGCTATGAAGGCATTCACTTCGCAATACTCCCAATGAGACTTCATGATCCCTCTAAGGTGCAGGAGGTCCTATCCTTGGCCCCGAAGGAAGGTTCTGGTCTCCAGATAATGGACGCCGACGTCGTTGCCGGCTACGAGCACTTATCCACTGCGATAAAGATGGCAATCAAGGCATTCAAGGAAAACAGGAAAATTGCAAAGACGATCGCCATGGAGGCTCTACTTTATGCCTCTGCAAAGAGACAGATAAAAGAGGCTATCGAGAGCGTTGGTCCTTCTGCGTCAGGGAGATGCGTGATCATTGTGATCTCCCCCTCCAAGAAGGAAATGGAGTCTACTCTGGAAAAACTCAAAAACTACGGTTTAGAGGACGAGTCCCTCGTTCAATTGACGGACGGAAAGTTCCAAAAAATACTCAGCTTATTCGAAATAAGAGAGCCCGAGATCTCCCTCTCAAAAAAACTTCACTCCTCGGACACATCTGCGGTACAGTCGTTGGTTTTGGAGAGAGTCTCTCTATCCGACCTGAACAGGTAACCCTGAACACAGAGAATCAGGGAATTAAGTCAAGAAACCTACAGTTTGATCACATTTCCAAAGCTCTTTCTTGGAGCTTTGTTATTGATACAATGTCTCTCTCTGATATCAGCGAGATCCCCACGACATCCTCGATGATCTCAACCTGCAGCAACACGTCGGGTCTCTCCAGATCCACCCTCCTCTCTATTAGCGAAGCGACCTCCCTTATGATCTCCTCCCTCTTGAGGGCGCTGCCCCTCTTATTGACCACGACTTTAAATGAAGAATTCTCTGGTATCTGACTCACAATTTCTTTTACTGCATCCTTCATAGCTGGTATTGTAGCTTCGCAGATCTTCTGTACAGGCACTATCCTCTGAATATACTTGAAGCTCCAGGGATCGCTCTCCACAAAATTCTTCGCTCTCTTCACGAAGTCCAAGGGATCTCCTTCGACTTTGCCTGTCAGCAGACCTGGAAACCTCGTACTGCCGAAATCTACATCCTCAAATCCTATACTCTTTGCGAGAACCATCGCCTCCTTTGCACACCGCGTCTCGTTACCTCTCTGAGTTGTGATTATTAGGTTGAACTCCTTCACTCTTTTCTCCCCCTCACTACACTAAGCAATTCCTCTCCCTTTATAGCCCCCTCCCTAATTACCCTAATTGTCGGAACTTCATTCCCCTGAGCCAATTCCACCACCGTTGATGGCACACCCCGCTCTGTCCTCCCTCCGTCGACGACCAAATCCACCTCCCTTTCTATATTCGGGTCGAGTTCCTCAACACTCCTCGGCGGAGGTCTTCCTGAGATGTTTGCACTTGTGCCTATGATCACCCCGCCAGCAGCCTCTATGATCTTCAAAGCAAGGTCGTGCCTCGGGATCCTAAGACCTATCGTCTCCTTCCTAGCCATCAACTCCCTCGGGAACCCCACCCTACTCTTCAAGACGAGCGTCAGAGGACCTGGCCAGAACGCGCGCGCCAACCTAAGGGCATTCTCGTCGAAAACTGCGAGCTCCTCAGCCTTCTCCAGACTTGGTACTAGGAGCGGCATCTCCTTCTCACCCCTGCGCTTGATCTGGAACACCCTTCTGACAACGATCTCTTTGAAAGGGTCGCCGCCAATTCCGTAAACGGTGTCCGTGGGATACACTATGACCCCTCCTCTCCTCACAATCTCTCCTATCTCCCTTATCCTGACTTCGTCTGATATCGCTACCTTCACCCTCAAAACGATCCCCCTGATTATTCCATATCTTTATTGAGCTATCCATAGCTGTGAGCTTTTATCTTATCTTTTCAATTAGAGTCTAATAAAAAGTGGCTATATATCTGTCTAAACACCCTCATTTCAAATAACAACACTTCGCAATCTTGCTTTGGATCGAATCTGAAATCGCTCAGTTGGATTTGCATTTCTCAATCAGCCTTTTTATCACATCTTCGTATGGCTCTCTTGGATGAATCTTCAGTTTCTCAAGCTTTTCCTTCGTCTCCTTAGATACCGCGATTGTGCTTTTCATAATAATCAATTATAACAGACTACGTTTGTATATAAAAGCTTGAGTTCAGCCATTCTATTCCATAAAATGGCTGGGATTCTCCTTCCACGATTTTAAGTACGGTTTTTCATCTTCAAGAATTATGCCTTAAAAATTGATTAGAAATAATCTGAGATATAATCGGTAGGCTTAAATATCACAACCCTGCCAAAATCCCATTGCGTTCTCGGAGGTCTAAAAATGTTCCACCTAGAACTTGACGAAGACTTTGAGGAAGACTGGACAGAAGAAGAGTTCGAGGAAGAAGAGGAGTGGCCCGAGGAAGAAGAAGAGGAGTGGCCTGAGGAAGAAGAAGACTTCGAGGAAGAGGAGTGGTAATCCTCTCCCCCATTTTTAGGTGAAAAAAGTTGGAATTTTGTCCAAAATGTGGAAAACTCCTCATTCCGGACAGAAGGGAAGATAAGACCTACCTCATATGCAAATCCTGTGGTTTTGAAAAACTCGCGAGCGAGTCTAAGGGTTACAAAATAGTTCAAACTGTAGAGGAAGGCAAGAGAAGGAAGACCCTCATTGTTGAAGAGCCAACAAAGATTGTGAAGAAGAGGAAGGAAGAAGAGAGGGAGCTAATGGCTGACTACTACGAGCTCTTCCTTGAGAACTACGAAGAGGGTGCCGAAGAGGAAAGCGAGACTGCAGAGACAGAGTTCGAGTAGACTAATAATGATCAGTGAACGGTGGTCTCCTTGGTCAGAGTCGCAGTACTCGATCCTGACTTTTGCAAGCCAGGAGACTGCACCAAAGAGTGCATAAGGTTCTGCCCGATTGTGAGGACAGGGGCGGAAGCCATAAAATACGAGCCAGAAATGAACCGCCCTATAGTCGCCGAGAACCTCTGCACTGGATGCGGCATCTGCATAAAGAAATGCCCCTTCGGGGCCCTCAAGATAGTCAACCTCCCAGACGAGCTAGAGGAGCTCTGTGTCCACCGGTACGGACCAAACACATTCAAGCTCTACCGCCTCCCAGTCCCCAAGGAAGGCATGGTTGTCGGTCTCCTAGGCCCAAACGGAGCCGGCAAGTCCACATCACTCAAGATACTGGGAGGAGAGATCAAGCCCAACTTAGGGCTTTACGACTGCCCGCCCGACTGGAAATCGATCCTTAGGTTCTTCAGAGGTTCTGAGCTCCAAGAGTACTTCAAGAAGCTTTCAGAGAAGAAGCTCAGGGTGGTCACAAAGCCCCAGTATATCGACGAGGCTCCAAAGAGAATCAGCGGCACAGTCAAGGAGATCCTCTCCAGAATCGATGAGCGAGACGCACTGGATGAGGTCTCAGAGTACTTGACACTCGGTCCGCTACTGGAAAAGGACATACACACCCTCAGCGGCGGCGAGCTCCAGCGTGTGGCAATAGCCGCGGTATCCCTCCGGGATGCCGACGTCTACATCTTCGACGAACCATCGAGCTACCTCGACATCTACCAGCGCCTCAGAATGGCATCCCTCATCAGGAGTCTTGCTAAGGAATCTAAATATGTCTTGGTCGCGGAGCACGATCTCGCAGTTCTAGACTGCCTGTCCGACCACGTTTGCCTGTTTTACGGAAAGGCTGGCGTTTACGGTATCGTCTCAAAGCCACACGGGGTCAGGGTGGGCATCAACCTCTACATAAGCGGCTATATACCCGACGAGAACATACGCTTCAGACCTTTTCCAATAAAGTTCAACCTCTCCCCAGTCCCAAGCGAGTGGCGCTCCGAGGACATACTGATCAAATGGCCCCCATTCAAGAAGTCGCTTGGCGATTTCAAACTCAGCGCCCTGCCTGGCTCCATCCACAAAGGAGAGGTTGTTGGGATAGTGGGCGCGAACGGCACTGGTAAGACCACCTTCGTCAAAGTCATCGCAGGCATCACAAAGCCGACTGAGGGCTATGTGGAGGACTACGGAATAACCATAAGCTACAAGCCGCAGTATGTAGTCCCAAACACCGACAAGACCATCAGGGAGGTACTCCAGTCCATAAACCCAACAATCCTAGAAGACCAATGGTTCAAAGAGGAGATCTACGGACCCCTTGACATAGAGCCGCTCCTGGACAGGCGGGCAGACTCCCTCAGCGGTGGTGAGCTCCAACGCTCAGCTGTTGCGGTGTGCCTCTCTAAGGACGCAAAGCTTTACCTGCTCGACGAGCCCACTGCCCACCTGGATGTTGAACACCGCCTCGCCGTCTCCAGGTGCATCAGGAGGGTTGCAGAGAAGCGCAGGGCAGCAGCACTAGTCGTCGAGCACGACATAGTTGCCATAGACCTGATAGCCGACAGCATAATGGTATTCTCCGGTGATCCGAGCGTCTACGGTGTGGCAAACCCCCCGACATCCTTGAGGAAGGGGATGAACCAGTTCCTGAAGGGGCTGGGCATAACCTTCAGAAGGGACCCGGAGACTGGAAGACCTCGCGTAAACAAGGAGGGATCTTGGCTCGACAGATATCAGAAAGAGATCAACGAGTACTACTACACAGAGATCGTCACTGAGAAGTGAATTCTTCATTGGTTTTCAATGCACAAGTCCGGACCCTCAAAATTTATAAGCTCTCTGACAGTACTTCCTAATTGGTGGTCATCATGTTACGTCTGGGACTTATGATGACTGTACTCACTGCGATCTTCGTCATCCTAGGGTACGTTATAGGACTCTTTCTGGGCTACCCTGAGCTTGTCTCCCTCGGAGCACTGGCGCTAGCCGGTATTATGAACCTCGTCTCTTACCTCTACAGCGACAAGATCGTCCTTTCAATGTCTCATGCTAAGGTTGTGAGCGAGACCGAGTATCCGGACCTTCACAGAATAGTTTCATCCCTGGCGACCAGCGCGGGCTTGCCAAAGCCAAGGGTTGCGATCATAAAGTCCAAGGTCCCAAACGCCTTTGCCACAGGGCGGGGCCCCAAGAACTCGGTGGTAGCCGTCACCACAGGCCTTCTGGAGATGCTGAACGAGAACGAACTGGAGGGCGTCCTAAGCCATGAGATCTCGCACATAAAGCACAGGGACGTCCTCGTGGCTTCGGTGGCTGCGACGATAGCTGGGGCGATCAGCTATCTAGCCTTGGTCGGGAGGTACAGCGTCTTCTTTAGTGAAAGTGACAGGAAACGCAACGCTGGCGCCCTTGCGCTCCTATTGAGCCTCCTAGCACCACTCGCGGCATTTCTGATCCAAATGGCCATTTCGAGGGGCAGGGAGTACGACGCTGACAGAGAGGGCGCGCTCCTAAGTCGCAAACCTCTTTCACTGGCAAGCGCACTCGAGAAGATAGAGCGAACAGTCCGCTCTGGCGTCCCATTCAACGTCAACCCGTCAACAAGCCCGCTCTGGATAGTAAACCCATTTAGGGGAGATGCACTCTTGGAGATGTTCTCCACACACCCCTCCACCTGGAAGAGGATCGAGCGCCTCAAGGCTATGGCAGTCAGCATAGGTAGCATGCGCTGACCTCAGTCTCCACACATTAAAATTCGGAGGAAGACTATTGGAAGAAAAAACAACAACCGAAGTCAAACGCAAGCCCTACATCTACCCACACAGGCACTGCATTTACTGCGGAAGGATGATAGAGGTCAAGGGCAGGGACTACTGCCTGAAGTGCAAGCCTGAATACCAGAAGGAGATCTCTAAGATGCAGCGATCCCAAAAGTTCCAAAAATTCTTGAAGTTTTACATCATAGCGATAGTCATAATACTCGTCGGAATTGTTCTTTACTCCTTAATTTAGAGACGTGATTTTCAGCTCTCAGAAAGGGCTCCATATTTTGTTGCGCTTTTTTGTACCATAGTAACGTCCACCGCTTAACCTGGGCACAGGTAACATTCAATCAACTACTCTTTACCTGGTGTTTGGAAGCCGTCCGGGGCGGGGTCTCCTGGCCTCAGGAATTTGACTGCGACAGGAGGTTTTTCCAGCGAAAGTGCATTCTTGAGTCTTTTGGCAAGTCCAGCATAATCCACAGGTTTTCGCTCCCTCAATAGAATTTTCTAATGAGGATATCCTTATTTCTATTTTTCTATTGTTGTCATGTTTTTTTTGGAAAACCCCAATTAATTGAGGAGATCCACTGTAATGGGTTATGTGTCGCGGGCCATGGAGATCAGGTCTGTGAGCAACGCGTAGCCAGTGGCTCTCCTGCCAGCCCCAGGACCTATTACAGTCACATCACCAAGGCAGTCCGTTCTGAAGGTTATGGCATTTGTCACGCCCATGATGTTGGCCAGAGGATCAGAGATCGGCAGACGCGTCGGCGACACTTCCGCTACCACTCTACCCTCATCCTTTTTGACCATGCCTATGAGTTTTATTCGCTCGCCCCTGCGCACTGCCTCCTCAATCTCCTGTTGCGTTACCGAGGTTATCCCCTTTCTTTTGACGTCTCTGGGCTTTATGTCTGCGTCCAGCAAGGCATTCGCGAGTATGACCAGCTTGGCTGCGGCGTCCATGCCTTCGACATCCATTGTGGGATCTGCCTCAGCGTAGCCAAGCCTCTGCGCCTCCCTAAGTGCGGCTGAATAGTCTGCACCCTTCTCCATCTCTGTGAGGATGAAGTTTGTGGTACCATTAAGTATCCCTCTGATGCACTCTACAGAGCAGCCTGATAGCGGTCCATCGAAGAGGTTGAAGGCGGGCGTCCCGCTGAGGACCGTCCCTTTGTAACGGAGGAAGACACCCTTAGCCTTGGCAAGGTCTGTGAGCTCGCGGTAATGGATGGCTATTGGGCCTTTGTTTGTGGTTGCCACGTTCTTGCCAAGCGATAGAGCAGCCTTGATGTGGGTATAGCCAGGCTCCCCATCGACGATGTTCGTCCAAGTGACCTCTATGATGGTGTTTGCAGATGATTCCTTTATCACATCAACCGCAGATAAACCCTTCTTCCGCGCTGGAAGCACCTCCAAATTCCCTCCCGAGTCTGCCAGGCGTAATGCTTTGGCAAGGTCGATGCCATTATCGTCCATTATGGATCCTAGCTTTATGTCCGATATTGCCACTACACGCCAGTCTATGCCGTAAACGTTCTCTAGAATCGTTCGCTTCTCGATCAAGAGGTCAGCAAAACCTCTTCCAACAGTACCAAAACCCACAAATGCCAGATCAAACCTCACACTAACCTCCCCCATCTGATGATTAAACTTGAAATATTGTTTGCTTTCACTCTTTTATCTTTACCTCACAAGAAGACCCCATCCGTAGGGTGGGGATGAATTGCGATTCAACTTACTAATTGCACTAAAGGAAACTTGGATCTTCCCATGGAGAGGGATGTTCAAATATGCGTTGTAGGTAAAGCCAAATGAGCGAAAGGTCTTCTTTAAACAAAACTAAACGGATACAAAGCTCGTGAAATGGTATCTCAGCTTCAACAAGTCTAAGTGCTTCCTCCACGATAACAGTTACGAAAAGGCTAAAGAGCTATTCAATCTAAATACTGCCCTAATCCAGACTGCAAGGGATAAGGCCGTTGAGGTCATAAAGAGCTTTGAGGAGAGTAAGAATAAGAAGGAAGGGGGCCTCCTGAGGCTCAAGAGTATCTCCATCCGCTTCGATAAAAGGCTCTACAGCTTCTCTAAGACAACGAACGTCCTAACGCCGTATTGGCTAACGTTGAGCCTGAACAGGCGGGAGAGAATGAGCTTACCAATAGTATTCGGAGAGAGGCAGAGAGAGAAGATAGAGGAAGCCTTTAGGGGCGAATGGAAGCTCAGAACGGTTGAAGCTGTTAAGCGATACGGCGAATGGCATGCCCGCTTCGTCCTCAAGAAGAGAGTTGAGCTGGCAGACGGGCCTGAGACTGTGATAGCGATAGACAGAGGAGAGGTCAATCTCGCTGCTGCTGTCTCAAAGAAAGATCCTAATAAGCCTATAAAAAGACAGTTCTGGAGGGGTGAAGGAATCAAAAGGATAAGAGGGCTTTACAGCCATATCAGAAGAGAACTTCAAAAGAAACATAGAATCGGGAAGATCAAGGAGCTCAAAGGGAAAGAGAGGCGTAAGATAGACCGACAGCTCCACATAATAGCAAACCAGGTAGTCGCCTATGCTAAACTTCCCCAAACTGGTAATAGTTATGGAGGATTTGAATGGGATCCGACGGAGCTTAAGTCCAAGAGGCTCAACAGAAGGTTCCACTCGTTACCCTTCAGAGGGCTCCAGACCATAGTAGAGTACAAAGCTAACCTCGAGGGGGTAGAAGTCAGATACCTCTCAAAGGAGGAGGCTAAGAACACGTCCAAAGAATGTCACAGATGCTGGCATATTGTCCAAGTAAAGGGGAGAATATAAGTGCCCAAGATGCAGAATGGAGTATGGCAGGGATTTGAACGGATGCATAAACATAGCCCGCAGGATGATGAGCTCTATGGGATGGGAGAGGAGTGAGCCCCCTCGGACCAGCATCTGGAGGCGCAAAGCCCCAGGCGAACGCTGGAAGCCCCTTGCGATAGCGAGGGGTAGTTCACTGATAAAGAAAAATATTTAACATGGAGTAAGCAATTGACATAAGGATTCTATGCTTTGGTTGAGTGTGGCAGTATTAGGTATCACTGCTGGATTCTGCCCAATCAACATAATGATGGTTGCACCATATATACCTAGTCTTTTGGGTTCGAAGGGGAAGGTCTCGTCAGCAATTCTATTCTCAATTGGCATATCCGTTGTGTTTGTGCCACTCGGAATCGCATTTGGATCATTTGGAGAACTGATCATTGGGCGGTGGGAGTACTGGCTCAAGCTTGCAGGAGGTGTAGTAATGCTCATTATTGGGCTGTGAACCTTGCGACTGATCCGCCTTCCCTTATTTAGTATGAAGGTTAGAAAAATCAGCGGCGGAATTTTTATGTTCGGGATTGCCTATGCTTTGACAACTTTGGGGAGAGGAGCACCAATGTTGATCAGTGCGCTCTCATTGGTCGCATTGAGCAGAGATCCCTTCAGTGGCGGACTCGCGCTAACTATTTACTCCTTCTGCTTGGGAATCCCACTCGTGTTATTCGCAGTTACCATGGAGATTTTGAGACCAGAGAGAATGGAGGGTGTGATTAGAAGGTCTGCGATGCTTGAAAAGATCACCGGAGTTCTGCTCTTGGCTCTTGGAGCATATTACAATATATCGGCTATATATTGAATCAATAAAATGGTTTAATTATGATTATTACCCACTATATTCCTTGTGGGCGAAAAATGGTCAAGAGGATCGCTGTTGTGGATGTTGACTTATGTGTGGGTTGCCAGTCCTGTATGTTTGCGTGTAACAGGCGCTTTGGTGAGGCAGGACTTGCGAGGACAGCGATATTCGTGCAGTCCACCGGAGGGTTTGAGCACGGTTTTGCGGTGAAGGTCTGTAGGGCCTGCAGGGATCCTCCCTGCGTCAAGGTCTGCCCAACTGGTGCTTTGTCCAAGAGGGAAGGCGGAGGCGTCCGGCTTGACCACAGGAAGTGCATATCATGCGGTAACTGTTTGAACGGATGCACTATAGGTGCAATATTCTGGGACGAGGTTCTGGACAAGCCGACGGTCTGCACATACTGCGGGTACTGCGTCCCCTACTGCCCCTATGGGGTGATAACCTTGGAAGAGGTGGAGGGCCCATGATCGAGGCGTCTGCGCTCTCGAGGGTGCTGTACGTAGACCTGAGCAACAGGAGGTACTGGGTTAAGGATAGGGCAGACCTATTCAGGGAGTGGCTGGGCGGAACTGGGGTAGCTATAAGGCTTTTGAAGGAGGAGTGCCGGGCGGGTACTGATCCGCTCTCCCCCGAGAACCCCATAATCTTCTGCGTTGGTTACCTAAACGGCGTATTTCCCCTGGCCTCCAAGACCGTTGCCATGTTCAAGTCTCCTCTAACTAAGAACCTGGGAGAGAGCCATGCAGGAGGCAGGTGCGGGGTCGCCATGAGGATGGCGGGCTTCGGTGGTATTGTCATAAGAGGGTCGAGCGAGAGCCCTGTCTATTTAGTGGTGAGCGAGGACGGAGTGAGGTTCAAGGACGCCTCTGCATTATGGGGGATGAGTAGCAGCTCCACCGTTGGTAGGATAATAAGGGAGAGGGAGGCGGGCGCAGGCGTCAGGGCAATAATGAGAATAGGCAGGGCGGGGGAGAACTTGGTCTCTTATGCAGGGGTCATAACCGAGACTTTCAGACACTTCGGAAGGCTTGGGCTGGGGGCGGTCTTCGGATCCAAGAAGCTGAAAGCCATAGTGATCTCGGGAAGGGAGAGCCTGACCGTGAGGGACCCAAGGGACTACAGGGCTCTCTACGAAGAGCTCTTCAGGAACTTCACGAAGACCGCGCTCATGAAGAAGTACCACGAGCTAGGGACGCCCATGAACGTGATACCCCTGAACGCGGCGGGCTCCCTGCCCTCGCGTAACCTCCAGAGCGCCAAATTTGAGGGGGCTGAGGCGCTCTCTGGGGAAGCAATGTCGGAGAGGTTCCTAGGAAGGAGGGCGGCTTGCTCACACTGTCCTGTATCCTGCATTCATATAGCGGCTCTTAGGGTCCCATACGAGAAGGAGCCCTACTTCTACAAGACAAAGATGATATCATACGACTACGAGCCGATATACGCACTGGGCTCCATGCTGGACATAAGGAGCCCTGAGGGGTTCCTGCAACTCATGGACAGAGTAGAGGAGCTCGGATTGGACGCCATGAGCACTGGGGTGGCTCTTGCATGGGCTACAGAGTGTATGGAGAGG
>JBMFMY010000020.1:0-12460 GCA_049970435.1 Candidatus Methanomethylicaceae archaeon | reverse complement strand
CTTGCAGGGTCGAAGATCTCGGTCTCAACAAGTTCCTTCGCTACTTTCTCGAGGTCTCTCTCTCTGGCTTCCAATGGCACACGACCCGATAGCACACCTATGTCCACTCCGCGGTACCGCATGTGACCCATCCAAGCCCTCATGTAAGGAGTAAGAGGGGCGAAGTAAACAGAGTCCGTGAACTGGATGTAACGAATCCTATCACCAGCCTTAGCTCCGGGGGTTGGCTCGACTATCTCCCTTATTGGGCATGCTGGCTCACCCAGCTCCTCGAGAGGCGGGTGAACGCTCTTGTAAGCTTCGCCTGGAACTCTGTGACCCATAAGTCGAACTAAATCGTCGTCGCTGATGGTTCTTAGCTTTCTCAACTTGTAGTTAGGGTTAATATATCTGCGTCTGTTGGCAGCTATGCTTGATTTACCAGGGTAATATTGTGGTTTATATTCTACCATTTTATACGCCTCCTTTTATGGAGACCGCGGCCTCGTTCACATACCGTAGTGATTCCCTGAGCTCGGGGACCTCGCTGAGCACTTCGCCAACCACGCCGCTGATCTTCTCTGGGGTGTAAATTGTAGTTCCAGCATCGAGTGCCACGGCAGCGGCCACGCACGGGATTGTGAATCCTTTGCTGTGCCTGGTCACAATGTGGTTCCCATGGAAGACTGCAGGGTTTCCTCCTCCGTAGATCGAGTGGCTGAAGAATGACATCTCAACTCCTGTGCCGGCGACCCTGCCGAAATCCACACCTGGGAGACCAGTCTCCCTCTCCAATAGGTCGTTGAAGTATATGAAGACTGATGGGGCATGTTGCATAGATCTAGCGGCACCGCATGTTATCATAGTCCCTGCTAAGAGGCCAGCTGCAGCATAGGCGTTCCACTTGTTGAGATCGCTTGTCGTGTACAAGGTGTATCCAGAAGGGGTCTTCTTCAGAGGTTTAATAACACCATCAGAGAGAGCTCTCTTAACAGTGGATATCACGACATCTCCAAGAGTTCCGGTCTTAGCATTCTCTTTTACCAAGTCGTACACTATGTTGTCAGCGTTGAGTCCTTGGTATGCCAGACCAAGAAGGTGGAACCGCTCAAAGCTACCAATCGCATCGCCCATCTCGAACATTGCGGTCTGTTCCAGAATTGATGAGAGGGCGGCGGCATTCATTGCGTTCTTCTTTGCTATTAGAGCTATATGTGCGCAGGGTATGTTTCTAAGAGCATAACCCATGCCCTCATTCTGCTGGGGGACTGCTAGAAGCGACGAGACGTTTCCTCCGAGCATCTCCATGGTTTGGGGGTATCTTCCCCACACGGCTGCGTGTACCAAGTCAGCATCCCATATGCTCACATTGAAGTTCTCAATGATTGTGCAGCAGAGTGCCGCAGCCACAGCAGTAGCACCAGTGGTGTACTCAACGCCAGCGTTGAGTCTCTTGGCAGGAACCCTAACAAGAAGGTGCTTTCCGCCCTTGAGAACCTTTACCTCTGTGTCGTCATCTGGATCCACTTGCAAGCACTTCTTCAGCGAGTCTGCCACACTGCCAGCGTTTTTGACCAAGTCTAACTTCAGCGATCTGCCACGGATGATGCACCATTTTCCACCGACCTCACCTGTGGCCAAAGCCTTTTCGACGCCTTCCAAGTTGACGGCTACGCATTGCTTGACGTAGGCAATGATTTTTTGTATTGCGCTGTTTTTGAGTGGGCTAAGAGCCTCAAGAGGAACGTTTGTGTCGAAGAGTTTTCCGCGGTCGTCGTACAAATTCACTTTGTCAGGATATTTTGGCATAAAACTCCTCTCTGTAGATTTCTTGTGTGTGAATAGATAAGAGGGGGTTAAAAATTTTGCCCTTACACTCTATAATTAAAATAAATTGTTTTAAAGTATTTTTATGAATAAATATTTTTATTTTTAATTAATTTTATATAAAAAAATATTTATAGAGCTAGCCCGTTGACGTGATCTTGTCAACTAGCAAATATACAGAGTCAAGTATGTTTGATTCATCGATCCTAATCGAAGCAATTGGAACTCGAACGAACTTCTCAATTATACTGGCTACTATCGATGCGCACACCAGACCGTTCACACGCTCTCGCTCTGCTTTTATGGCACTTATTATTGCATCCTCTATAGTTAGTGCAGGGTATTCTCTAATCAGGACGCGTTTTCCCTTAGCAATCAACATATGTTTTGAGATGGTATCTAAAGAAGGTCTTGTGGCGATTACGCCAATCACCAAATCTGCCGATGGTCTCTCTAGAGAGTCGAGGTATCTCAGTAGGTCTCTCAGTGTTGAGAGACGAAGGTCTCTGCACTCGCAAAGGATCTTGTTTATTGTACTAATTGGGATCCCAGATCCTTGGCTTAGATCTTTCACGGATATGTCCAACCGCCGCATTATGGACTTGAGAGTCGAGGAGAAAGCCTCATTGGATGTCAAAGCAGCACTGATCAGCTCCTCACGAATTGGGACTTCGTTCTCCATTTCAGGTTCCCTCCAGTTCCTCATGGAAAGCCGTCAATATGCGCTCGCGGTATGATATGAATGCAGGACTCAATCTTGCCCTGGGGTAAGGTAAATCGATACTGATTATTTGCTTGACTCTCGAGGGGCGCTTGGTGAGTATAACAACCCTTTGTGCAAGAAAGACTGCCTCTTCGACGTTGTGAGTTATGAATAGGACGGTTTTGCTGAGCTTGAACCATATTTTTAGCAGCTCTCTCTGCATCAAAGATCTTGTCTGAGCGTCCAGGTCTGCGAAAGGTTCGTCCATCAGTATAAGATCGGGGTCTATAGCCAAGGCCCTTGCTATGGCGACCCTCTTCTTCATACCACCCGATATCTGATGTGGATAGTAGTTTTCAAAGCCCTGCAGGCCCACAAGCTCCAGATACTCTTTGGCTATTTTGTCCCGCTCGTGTACTTCATGACCCTGAAGCTCGAGACCAAA
Organism: Candidatus Methanomethylicaceae archaeon; assembly: GCA_049970435.1. Classification (GTDB taxonomy): domain Archaea; phylum Thermoproteota; class Methanomethylicia; order Methanomethylicales; family Methanomethylicaceae; genus JBMFMY01. Next base: position 9,506 of record JBMFMY010000020.1, on the reverse strand, counting down.
TTTGACATTGCCAAGAACAGTCCTCCAAGGGAGCAGAGAGTCTTCTTGGAAGATTACGCCAAACTTCTGTTTTTTCGGGTCTGGAGGGAAATCGCCTACAAGAACACTTCCTGAGGAAGGTGGTTCCAGTCCTGAGATGATCCTGAGCAAAGTTGTCTTTCCACACCCAGACGGTCCAACAACGCAGACAAACTCGTTTTCATTGACATCAAATGTCAAGTTATCTATGACCTGCAAAGAACTGGAACCAAACTCATATCTTTTGGAAACCGAATCAAGGACAATGGCTTTTTTCAAGGCTTACACCTACGCTCTGATCTCAACCCTCCACCTAAACATCCTCTTCTCAAGGGATAGAATGAAGTAGTTCATGACAAGTCCGATTAAGCCTATGGTTATCATTCCAACTATAACCACATCGATCTGTAGGAGATTTGCGTATTTCAGTATCAGCCTTCCAAGACCAACCGGCTCGCCCCCTATCATCTCTGCTGCGACTATGCACATCCAGCCGACCCCAAGCCCAACCCTCAGTCCGTTCATGATCTCGGGGAGTGCGCTAGGAAAGATGATCTTTTTGATTATTTGCCTGTTGTCGGCCCCAAATGTTTTTGCCATCTGTACAAGTGTTATGGAAGTCCTTTTCACTCCAGCTATTGTATCAAGTAATACCGGGAAGAAAACGCCTATCCATATCAAAAAAACATACCTAGATAGACCCACAAGCAGAACAATAGACAACGGTATCCAAGCTATGGGAGGAATGAAACGAATAGGTTCAATTATGGGAGTGAGTACCCCCTTGAGTGCGGGTTTTATTCCCATCATCAGGCCGATTGGTACACCCGTTGCCCCACCGACAAGAAATCCCAAGAGGACCCTCTCAAGACTCGTGAGTGTGTGCCAAGCCAAAGTATATCCATCTACATCTCCAACAGTGACCATGGTGATAAAAGCTTTCAAGACTGAGTAAGGAGTAGGCAAGTAAGGGGAAGGAGAGTAGAGGGCAACTAGTTCCCAAAGGACAAAGAAAATGATAACTGATGTGGACGCTAGAATTATGGACCGAAGCTGAGTGTGGGTTTTCCGCATCGAGACCATATCTAACCAGCTACGTATTTGGTATTTATAAAGCCGTTTATGAAGCTGTCTACCTGGCTTAGGTCGACATTCTTCACTATGCCAAGTCTTATTAGGTCAATCAAGAAGGATTTGATGCTGGCTACATTCACTGATTTTGAGAATTTCATGTGTGAAAAGGCAAGGTCAATCACCGGCATTGGTAGATTAGTCACGTTCATAGCGATCTGTTTGGCCTCTGCAGGATTATTATTTATGAAATCTATGGCCGCATTGTGGACGAGCACCATCTTCTCAACCACATCAGGATGGGACGCGAGGAACTTGTCCGAGACCACCAGTACGCAACACTGGTGATCGGGCATTATATCATGAGATGTGAGCAGTATTGATGCATTGTACTGGTACACTGCTATGGAGGGATAAGGCTCCCAGCCAATAAAGCCATCGATCTCGCCCCGCCCGTACTGTATTGGGAGATCGGATATGCGCCCGGGGTATTTTGTTAGGGATAGGTTGTTGTCCTTTGCGTAGGCTGAGAGCATCACATCTTGTATCGTGCCTGTGCCAGGTGTCCCAATTTTCTTGTTGTTCAGGTCGCTTATACTCTTTATGACTTTGGGGTTCACAACAAGTGCAGATCCTTCCAGGTTTGCAGATCCTATTGCCACTGGCAGGTATGTTGTGTTGGAGCCGATGCCGCTGGCCCTGGCAGTTAGAGCCGGTGGGGTGCCGACGTATGCAAAATCAAGTTCTCCCACTACGAAATGTTGCATCAGTGTTGGACCGTTTATGTACTCATAGAGTTCGTATTCTATGCCGTATTGAGCAAAGTACTTCTTCGCCACTGCGACATGTAGAGCCAGATGGTGCAGGTCACCTGTCAGATAACCTATTCTGATCTTGACCTTTGGAGCTGGTGTCAAGAGTCCAATGGAATAAACGCCTGCCACTGCGCCTATTGCCACAATAAGGATAATTGATAGTACAATGATACTTTTTTTCATGACGATACACACCTAAATTATGTCTTAATATATAGTAAATTTATAATTTTTGCAAAAAAAAAGCAAAGTTGAGGTCGCTCAAGACCCGAGTATGCAAAATATAATCGCTGCGAGTGTGCCAAGCTCAGCGGCATTCTTACTCTCCGCAAAACCGATGAATATGAAGTCCCCATCCCTGAGAGAGAAGGAGTCTTCAATGAGCTTTACGAGTTGAGGGTAATCCTTTGAGACGTCGTCTACTATCATAGGCAAAGAGATCTTTGAGTCCTTCACAACAAAAATCAACATCCCGTCTGCCCCGTTTCTCACTGCAATGTCTCTAAGCTTGGTGATTGGGGGGATAAAGGGAGGGGTTAATCGAACTTGAATTGCGAAGGATGGCGATTTTATACCAAACTCTTCTAGCACAAAATCTTTTGAAGATACAATAACTTGACGGAGTTCATTAACAATTCTCTTTCCTTCTCCTGTCAAGTGGCATCCACCAACGGGATCTACGGAAACAAGCCTCCGTTCCACCAGTTTCTTTACAAGGGTGCGGGCAGAACCCTCACCTAGACTAAGCACCCTTGACATCGATTGCCGCCCCATGCACTCGGCCTCTAGCGATAGAAGTGCTTTTACAATGTGTACTGAAGTGAAAGCCGGAGAAGGCCCCTTTGGAGTTTCGCTTCTTGAAAACTCGTTGAGAAGCTCTTTTAGTCTGCTCAATATATTCCCCACTTTGTTTTATGTTGACGGATGTATTCACTTTTTCGGTCAGAACAAAAATTTAGGGGTTTGCAACACTTGTGGTAACATATTCTGGTGAAAATCAGAGAAGTATTAATTATGACGTGGCGAATTTAATATATCGGTGAAAGGTGTGCCGTACTGCCAAAATTGTGGAGCTCTTGTCTCTAGGGATGCAAAGTATTGTTCTGCATGTGGAACTAAACTGGAAAGAACCACAACCGAAGAATTTACAGTGGCAACCAATGAATTGATTAAGAAAGTTGAGGAGCTGATACATGAAGGAAATGTCACAAGAATCATAGTCAAGGATGAGGCGGGAAAGACTCTGCTCGAAATTCCTGCCACTGTGGGGGTCATAGGGGCGATACTGGCACCCTGGCTGGCAGCGTTAGGGGTAATAGCAGCTCTGGTAACCCGTTGCAAGATAGTCGTGGAGAGAAAAGCAGAGTAACATCGCAAGTCATGGAGGGATGCGACGCGATGAAATGCTTCGGACATGATAAAAATAATTTTTGGAGGCAGGAAATTGGAGGTATTAGTGGAAAAAGGTCTTGTGGGTTTGAGTAAGTGTTTTAGGACTGCTGTGCTAAAGACTAACAGGACCGGAAGATTGTTGTTTGTTGGCTCCCCTTATACATGCCTTCCATTTGCAGAATTTTTGACATATGGTATAAGAGATCTTCCCATAAAGACGTACTTCTCTCCGAATGGTGAGGCTGACAAAATTGCCGAGATAGTCGACAGGAAGGGCTGCGGATACTCTCTGGGGGAGTACGTTGGAGTGGCAGATTTCGAGATAGTTGTACTTTTGGGCGGGCTAGCAATGCCGAAGTCTCAAGTTGATCCAAATACTTTGAGGGAGAAACTCAGAAAATTGTGTGGGCTCGATTGTGTGATAGGCGTTTGCTTCCAAGGAGTGATGGATAAACCTGAGTGGAAGGAGATTTTCAAGTTCAAATATTTTATAAATGCAGAACTCTCTAAAGTTAGTCTATTCGAATTTTAGGGATGAGGAGCCATGATCCAGAAGGTCAAAGGTAAAGACCCAGTAATACACCCCACAGCATTCGTTCATGAGCTCGCAGCCATTATAGGTGATGTATTGATAGGTGAGGAGTCGAATATATGGCCCTTTGCGGTTTTGAGGGGAGATATTGAGAGGATAACAGTGGGGAAGCGGGTAAGCATTCAAGATGGGAGTGTAGTTCACACAGATCCAGGTTATCCAACCTTTGTTGGGGATAATTGCACAGTAGGGCATGGTTGTATACTCCACGGCTGCTGGATAGGAAGTGGAACTCTCGTAGGTATGGGGGCGGTGATACTTACGGGAGCGAGAATTGGGGAGGGATGTATTATAGGAGCGGGGGCTTTGGTTCCTGAGGGCAAAGAGATCCCGAAGGAAAGTGTTGTTATAGGGGTCCCTGCAAAGGTCGTCAGAAGTGTTGAGGACCGAGACAGAGAGAGAATGAAGAGAACCTCAGAGGCCTACATTAACTTGATGAAAGAGTACAAGAATTCCAAATCACAATTGTGAGTGTGGATAATGGCAAACTGTGATGACGATAGTCAGACTAGAATTAGGATCTGTGTAGGTTGGGGATTTTCGATTGAAGTAAGTCGAATATTATAAAGAAAACAGCCCACCTCGGGCAAATTCCTTTGAAGTTTCAGCATGAGTTTCGAATGGTCTTTCATTTGGATTCTCCGTAGTCGAATTTCTTTGAGATAACTGAAAGTATTATGCCCAGAATGAATGGGGCAACACTAACTATGAGCAAAAGGCTGGAAGAACTGACTGCACCCCTAAGCAAATAATAAACAAATGTAGGTGAAAATATGAGGATCAATGAAATGCTGAACAAGATTGCTGAAATTTTTCCCATATCGACTACCTCTTGGGGCTCAGAATTTTCAAGTTGGGGCAATTCGAAAGACTATCCTTTATGAGGGAGAGGGGTTTTTCTTCAAAATTTTTAAAGCCAACAATGACACATTTGTCGGGATACATGTGTATGTAGTGATCAAGATCGAAGCGAATTGTAGTCTCTTTGGAAGCGACTGTTACCTTGAATGGAATTTTATTGTCCAGCAGGATCTTAGATGTGTTCATCACAACAGATTTCTGGTCTTCTGGTATCCTCTTTTTTCCCGCTTTTCTCAGCGGCAGACCACGCATCTCTCCTTTCGAGATTTCGATTTTTGAGACTCCCTTCACATCGCTGAGGAGGGGATTGTCACCCTCGAATACTACTTCAAAGCCCTTACCATCATCAAGATACTGCTTTATGGCAATCAGTATGTCTTGCAATGCAATAACCTCAGAATGGCTATATGGATATAGAATATTTATCATTAACGCATACGTTAAATAGGGGTACATTTTTAAAGGACTTGCCTAGAACAAAATGTACTGCCAGGGTGCTAGAAGATGCTTGAGATAAGGTGGCACGGTAGAGGAGGACAGGGCTCCGTAACAGCGGCGGAGATTTTGGCTACTGCGGCGATAAATGAAGGTAAATTCTCTCAAGCCTTTGCAGCGTTTGGTCCTGAGAGGAGAGGAGCCCCAGTATTAGCCTTTACGCGTATAGACGATAATGAAATCTTGCTAAGGACCCAGATTTATGAGCCTGATATCGTGGTTGTTCTCGACCACAACCTTTCAGAATCAAAGGAGATAGGGGAAGGCTTGAAGAAGGAGGGCACAGTTGTGCTTAACTCAGTCCAAGAGCCCGAAAAATACGCAGAGAGGTTCCCAGACGCTCGAAAGATCGCGACAGTCGATGCCACGGGGATTGCCATAAGAGAGCTCGGAACCCCTGTAACAAATACGGCGATCTTAGGAGCTTTGGTCAGGGCTACTGGAGTGGTGAAACTTGAGAGTGTTGAGGAGGTCATAAGGGATAGGTTCAAGGCTCATGCTGAAAAGAATGTCATGGTGGTGAGGGAGGCATTTCAGCAAACAAAAATACTAGAGAGGTAGAAGAATTATGACCATGACCAAATTAAAAGGATGGAAGGAAATACCCATCGGTGGAACTATTGTCGAGCCGGGAAGTTCTGTGGAATTTGATGTTAGCTCTTGGAGGACCTTTAGACCTGTGTTAGACAAGAAGAAGTGCACGAAGTGTGGCATGTGTTGGGTGTATTGCCCTGAGGGGGCAATTAAGATTAATGAAGACGGCACTTACGAGGTCGATCTCTCATTCTGTAAGGGTTGCGGGATATGCCAAAAGGCCTGTGCCGTTAAGGCTATTACGATGGTTAAGGAGGGCTGAGCTTGAAGAGAGTCGGACTCAGTGGAAATTATGCTGTGGCTTACGCTGTTAAGATGGCAGATGTCGATGTGATAGCGGCCTATCCCATAACTCCCCAAACCACCATAGTGGAGAAGTTGTCAGAGTTTGTGGCCAATGGGGAGCTGGAGGCCGAATTCATAAACGTTGAGTCGGAACACTCGGCATTGAGCGCATGTGTAGGGGCTTCGCTTACAGGTGCGAGGGTTTTTACAGCCACCTCCTCTCAGGGGTTGGCACTCATGCACGAGGTTCTGTTCATGGCTTCAGGTCTCAGAACGCCTATTGTGATGGCAAATGTCAATAGGGCACTTTCTGCCCCTCTCAACATATGGAACGATCACTCGGATGCAATGGCAGAGAGGGACTCTGGATGGATCCAGATATGGACCACCTCGGCACAAGAGGCCTTTGATGCAACAATAGAGGCCTTCAAGATCGCTGAGGACATTCTTTTGCCAGTGATGGTGAACCTTGACGGGTTCATACTGAGCCACACCTATGAGCCGGTAATACTGCCAGATGAGAAACTGGTCAAGGACTTTATACCATCCAAACCGATGCCAAACAGAGTCTCCCCTAAATTGGCTCATAGCATAGGAGTGGTGGGACCGCCGGAGTATTATTATGAAATGAAATATCAGGCTGTGGATGCCATGGAGAGGAGCAGGGATAAGATAAGAGAAGTAGATAGAGAGTTTGGTGATAAGTTCGGAAGGGAGTATAAGTTCGTAGAAGGGTATATGATGGAGGACGCCGATTACGCTTTGGTCGCTATGGGGGCGCTTACAGGAACTGCGAAAATTGTGGCCAAAGCGTTGAGAAATGAGGGGGAGAAAGTAGGTGTCGTGACGATCAGGTGTTTCAGGCCGTTCCCGAAGGAAGAGGTTGCTGTTCTGCTAAAAGACGTCAAAGGGGCAGGGGTCATGGACAGGGCCGTAACCCCAGGAGGACCGTCCAATCCTTTATTTGTTGATGTTGCTACAGCCCTCTACAACAGTACCAAAAGACCGTTGTTGCAGAGCTTTGTCGCGGGTTTGGGCGGAAGAGATGTCCCACAAAACGACTTCAGGAAGATGTTCTCAGTGTTGAAGGATGTTGTGAGGGATGGTAGACCAAAACCTTGTGTTTATGTGGGGTTGAGAGAGTGAACTGGAAGAATGAGGTGATGATATGAGCAGTGTGATAAGGACGATTAAGGACGTCCCGAGAGAGGAACTTCTGGCTCCAGGGCACAGAATGTGCGCAGGATGCGTTGCAGCCACAGCGATAAGACAAGTCTTGAAAGCTGCTGGAAGAAACATTGTTGTGACAACGGCGACAAGCTGTCTTGAAGTAGCAACAACATATTTTCCACAGACGGCCTGGAGGGTTCCATGGGTTCATTTGGGATTCGAGAACGCTGCGGCGCTGGCATCTGGGATTGAGAGCGCGATGAAAGCCCTGAGGAGAAAGAACAAGTCTGATGAAAAACCCCATGTCATAGCGATTGGGGGTGATGGGGGGACTTTCGATATCGGACTACAGGCACTGAGTGGAGCGATGGAGAGAGGGCATGACTTTTTGTACGTGTGCTACGATAACGAGGCTTACATGAACACAGGGATACAGAGAAGCTCAGCAACGCCTTACTGTGCCGCAACCACGACCTCTCCGCCAGGACGGAGATCCATGGGACAGAAGACGAATAAGAAAGACCTAGTCAGCATAGCAGTTGCGCATGAAATTCCATATGCCGCCACAGCGTGTCCATCCTACCCGATTGATTTGATGAACAAAGTCAAAAAAGGTCTTGATGTCGAAGGACCGGCGCTCCTGCACATCCTTACGCCATGCCCCACCGGCTGGAGGTTCGACATAAGCTTTGGTATTGAGCTGGGGAAGATGGCGGTGCTGACAGGGCTCTGGCCGCTCTATGAGGTCGAGAATGGTGTGACTAGGCTGACTGTTCAGGTTCCAAAGCGCGAGCCCGTCAGAAAGTATTTGGAGATGCAGGGAAGGTTCAGACACTTGACTGATGAAGAGATAAATAAGATACAGGAGAGAGCGGACAGGATTGCTACGAAATTCGGACTAGGACCGGTTAGGCAGTAGATCCCATATGTCAAAGGACAGCAAGTTCTTTTTCAAGGCGATCTTAATATTTTTAGTTCTGGTTTTCGGATTAAGTGCTGTCTCGAGGGCCATTTCAGGAACCAACATGCCATTTGCGGCAGTAATGTCTGGAAGTATGGAACCAACAATACCAACAGGCTCTCTTCTGTTCATACAGAAAGTCACTGGTGAAGAGATAGTCGCGGGTGACAAGCCCATAGGCGATGTCATAGTGTTTTATTTCCCAGAGACAAAGATAACTGATTATTTTTTGTTCGCGGTTTATGATCCGGTACCCTGGTCACATAGGGCAATCGATAAGGAGCAGATAAACGGGAAATACTACATACTCACAAAGGGTGATGCCAACGCATATCCAGACGAAAACCCTTATAACCCAAAAAGCTGGGTTCCAGAGGACAGGGTAATAGGGAAAGTGGTCTGGTTCGTACCCTATCTTGGATATCCTTTCATATGGATAAAGAGCCCCCTCGTTTTGATAGGGATACTGTTGGTTTTAATCATATTGATTATGCTACCCTCAAAATTCTATCTTCTGTGTTTGTAGAATCAAAAACAAAAAAGCTTTATAAATGACAGCAAGGGTTTTTAAATATAAGTTAATTTTTCGGAGCGAATGATTGTGTTAAAACCTTCTGTTCGAATAGAAAATGTTGTGGCATCAGTAACAATGAATCAGAGTATTGATCTAGACGCGATCTCTGGCAACGTTCCTGGTGTTGAATACAACCCAGAACAGTTCCCGGGACTTGTATACAGATTGTCAAAGCCGAGGACCGCCACCCTGATATTTTCATCAGGCAAGATGGTATGCACCGGTGCAAAATCCGAGAAAGAGGTCCACAACGCCGTTAAGAAAATTATAAAGAGCCTCAAGGACAGGAACATAGTGATCATTGGTACTCCGGAGATCCAGATACAGAATATTGTGGCTTCTGCCAACTTGAATGCAGAGGTCAATCTAGAGAAGGCTGCATTTTTGTTGGAAAATGTAATGTACGAGCCTGAACAGTTTCCGGGACTCATTTATAGGATGAATGACCCGAAGGTTGTGCTTTTGATATTTTCGTCAGGAAAGATGGTGTGTACTGGCGCAAAGCACGAGGATGAGGTTAAAATAGCCGTAGAGAAGATTCACCAGAAGTTAAAGGACATAGGCGTGCTTTACGAGGAATGAGTATACAAAAATAACGATGTTGACGCTCTCCACGGCTGAGGCCGGGAGGTTCTTGCTTCTAAGGTGTTCATCGGTTGGTTGTTCGCTGCCCTTTTA